>CAZEWQ010000019.1:0-11315 GCA_964516255.1 uncultured Candidatus Saccharibacteria bacterium | reverse complement strand
CGCTCTTCCCCGTCAACTTCGATGCTTTCAACTCTTTTATCCCCCCTCAACAAAATCGCCATGCCACCATCTTCATGCCGCAAAAACACATTTTCCGTTTCTTTTTTCAACCGGCTTTGGGTCTTCCAAAGTTTTAACATTTTAGGGCTGCTTCTTATTTGATCTAACATAATTCCTCCTTTATCTTACTCCAAAAAACTTTGATAATTTCTAGCCGTGGTCTGCGACTGAATTTGTCTTATAGTTTCGAGTATAACCGAAACCACAATCAGAAGACCGGTACCGCCAATGGTCACTGCCGTAATACCTACCGTTTTCTCAAGTATAAAAGGTAAAATGGCAATCAGCCCCAAAAACACCCCACCGGAAAAAGTTACTTTAGTGACAATATTGCTTAGATATCGAGTCGTCGACCTGCCGGGACGGATTCCGGGAATAAATCCTCCGCGCTTTTTTATATCATCCGAAATTTTCTCTGGGTTGAATTGAAGAGAGGTATAGAAATAAGTAAACCCAAACACCAAAAGAAAATAGAAAACGTTGTACCAAAGGCCCCTGCTGGCAAAACTCACGGACAAAAATCTACCCACGTTTTGCAACACCGCCACTGAGGAAACCTGCAAGGGGGCTGCAATCAAAGACGGGACCATCACCACTGACATAGCAAAAATAATAGGAATCACTCCGGCTTGGTTTATTTTAATGGGTAAGTAATTGGTAACCTTTCGGGACTTCACCCGCGTCCTACCATACTCCAAGGGGACATTCCGGGTGCCTTCGTTAATCATCACAACTCCGGCAATTACGGCAATAACCAAAACCAGTATCAGCGCCAGATTTAAAATATTACCTCCCTGAGCAGTGGACATAAATTGCACTGCCCCCACCGGCAAACGAGAAATGATTCCCACGAAAATCAACAGAGAAATCCCGTTTCCAATACCATATTCCGTAACCAACTCTCCAATCCACATCAGCAGCACCGTCCCTGCAACCTGGGTAAGTATTAACAAACCCAAATCCGCTACTCCTAAAGACCCGAATACGCCTTGCTTTGAAAGGTAAAAATACATGGCATAGGCCTGCGCTACAGCAATGGGAATAGTTAGAAAACGAGAGTACATATTGATCTTTTCCCTTCCGGCATCACCTTCTTCTTTAGAGAGACGCTCCAGTTCCGGAATGACCATGGTAAAAAGCTGCACAATGATGGAGGCGCTAATATACGGTCCCAACCCCATGGTAACAATAGAAAAGCGTTGTAAACCGCCGCCGGTGAAAATGTCGAAAAGGCCCAGAAAGGGATTTTGAGCTAAGGTGGTTTTAAGAGCGTCGATGTCCACTCCCGGTATCGGAACATGAGCCAAAATCCTAAAGATAAGGACCACAACGACGGTAATAAATATTTTTCTTCTAAGTTCAGGGAACTTAAAAACTTTAAACATGTATTAAAATTCTACCTTATTCCGACTTGCCACCCAGTTTGGAAACAGCCGATTTAGCCGCCTCTGAATAAGAAAATCCTTTCAAATTAAGCTTTTTGGAGAGGCGCCCGACGCCTAATACCTTTACCCCGCCTCTGGCGGAAGGCAATTTTTTGATGATTTTCTTGTCCACTAGACTTTCCGGAGTTACTGTTGATCCGGCCTTGAACACATTTAATTTGGTTAGGGAAATGGGGATTACCAGATCAGCTTTAGCCCGTGTGGTCTTAAACCTATGAATTCTGGGAAATCTTTTGTAAAGTGGGGTTTGTCCACCCTCAAATCCCGCCGGAATGGTCTTACCCGCTCTGGATTTCTGTCCCTTATGTCCTCGGCCGACGGTGTGACCACCTTTCCCACTACCGATACCTCTTCCCAATCGCTTAGCTTTACGGGTGTGACTCTTTAATTTTCTTAAGTTACTTAATTCCATAGTCAAAACGGATGTTATTCCTTGTCCTTTGTTGGTTGAGCGCGTAACCTTTTTAAAGCATTTATGGTACACCTAACGTTACTGTTCTTGTTGTTGGAACCCATCATCTTAGCGGAAATATCTTTGATCCCCACCAATTCCAAAACGTTTCTCACCGTTCCGCCGGCGATGATCCCAGAACCTTTGGGGGCGGGCTTAATTAGTACCTTAGCTGCTCCAAACTTTTCCTCAATTGGATAAGCGATGGTTGGCCCTTTAAGATTGATTTCTGCGATGCCTTTTTTGGCAACAGTAACTGCTTTAGCAATTGCCGCTGGAACATTGGTGGCCTTCCCCAAACCGAAACCTATTTTTCCTTTTTTGTCACCCACAATAACTAAGGCGGTAAAACTCATTTGATTCCCACCTTTGGTCTTTTTACTAACCCGCTTGATCTGCAAGACTCGCTCTTCGAATTCCTTCACAAAGGGTTGGTCAAAACCTCTTGTACGATTCCTCGGTCTCCTATTTGTATTATTTTCCCGTCTCATCATAAGCTCAAAACTCCAAACCTCCTTCTCGGGCCCCTTCCGCCAAACTTTTCACCCTTCCGTGGTATTTCATACCTTTTCTGTCGAAAACAACGCGCTTTATACCCTTATTGGTCGCTTTGGTCGCCAGAGATTTTCCAACTTCAAACGCTGCCTCAACCTTATTGCCTTTCTCACTAAGCTTTTTAACCTCCGAGAATATACCCACTAAGACGTTCCCCGTCTCATCGTCTACAATACCCGCGTACGTATATTTATTGGACCTATTAACAAACAATCTTGGTCGCTGGCCGGTACCAAACACTTTTCCCCGCACTCTTACACTTCGCCTTTGAACATTCGATTTTCTAGACTTCACTTTATACATAAACTTAATCCCCGGTTAATCAGATCGTTTTGGCTGATTTCCCCGCTTTTCTTCTAATTACCTCTCCGGCATACTTAATCCCTTTCCCTTTGTAGGGTTCCGGTTTTCTAACTGCTCTGATTTGCGCGGCTGCCTGACCAACCAACTGTTTATCAATTCCTGATACGGTAATGTTTGTATTGTCAACGACATCGACTTTTACTCCCTCTGGGGCCACATAATCCACCACGTGAGAGTACCCCACCGACAGCGAAACACCACCGGAAGAGGGTTTAGCTCGGTACCCAACCCCCACCAACTCGAGTTTCTTTTCAAACCCCTCGGAGACTCCCTGGATCATATTGGCAACAAGGGCACGGCTTAATCCCCAATAAGCGCTAGAGTTTTTGGTGTCTTGACTTACCGAGCAGACTACCTTCCCCTCAGAAACACTGACTCCAATTTCAGGTCTAATATTGCGGGTTAATTCACCTTTTGGTCCTTTCACCACAACAGTTGAACCCTTCACCTCGACAGTGACATTTTCGGGCAATTCAATTGGATTCTTTCCTATTCTAGACATAATTATTTTAAAGATGATGAGCCAAACAAATAACTTCCCCACCCAACTTTCTCTTTGTTGCCTCATCTGAAGCCATCATTCCTTGAGAGGTAGAAACAATTAATATACCCCCATAATTTGGTACTTTTTTGATCCCCTCATAACCTCGGTAGATTCTGCTTCCTTGCGTAGACACTTTTTTGAAAGAAACGCGAGCGGGAACAGTCTCCCCTTCTCCCACAAGATCCAACCTCAATCTCTTTCTAACCGCACCACTTTCTTTAAAAACCTTTATTCCTTTTAGAAAGCCTTTACTTTTCAATACCTTGGCCACCTCTTCGGACATTTTCGAATGGGGTACTTCTACAAACCCCTTCTTCACCAAAGTGGCATTTTTTACGGCACTTAACATGTTTGCAATAGTGTCTGCACTCATAATTTTGGTTTCCTTACCAACTGGCCTTTTTAACTCCCGGCAACTCACCTCTATGGGCGAACTCCCTAAAACACTTTCGGCAAATTCCAAATCTTTTAAAATATCCTCGAGGGTTCCCGCAAACCTTGCATCGGTTGTACTCACGAACTTTAAACCTCTGCTCCTTTTTCCATTTTTCAATCGACGATTTCTTAGCCATAATTTATTCTCCCTTTTCCCGCTTATTTATAAACGGAAACCCCAAATAATCGAGTAACGCTCTGTTAGTCTCGGCATCATCTTTGTCTAACACCACAGAGGCTTGAAAACTCCTAATTCCCTTGGTAGTGCCAGAATTCACCTCAGGAAAGATAGCATGTTCTCTAATACCCATTGAGTAATTCCCACTCTTGTCAAAGGCTTTTTCTGACAGCCCTCTAAAATCCCTTACTCGAGGAAGTGCGACGTTTATCAGCTTATCAAGAAACGCCCACATTTTAGCACCCCTCAAGGTTACGGCAAGTCCCACAACATCACCTCGTTTTATCTTAAATCCGGCCTCAGATAGACGAGCCTTAGTAGCATACGGCCGCTGGCCGCAAAGTTCAGCTAATTCCTGTGTAAAGGAGGCCACAGCCTCCTTGTTATCACGGAATCCCCCAATTCCGGCGTTTACCACCACTTTTTTCACCCTTGGTGCCTCCCACGGATTTTTCAGACCAAATTCCTTCTTTAGCGCGGGCAACACCTCTTTTTCATATTTCTCCTGTAGTCGCGGTTTTACATTTTTCATATCTCAAGAACCTCCCCCGTCTTTTTGTTGACCCTATACTTTTTGCCATCGACCACTTTATAACCAAGTCTCACAGGCTCCTGCCCCTTTTCATCGTAATACATTACGTTAGAAACATTAATCGGCTTTTCAACTGAAATAATCCCACCCTCCTTGGAAATGGTCCCGGGTTTTACATGGCGCTTAACCTTGTTCACATCTTCGACCAAAATCTTTCCTTTTTCGGGAATAGCCGCTAAGACCGCACCGATTTTTCCTTTATCCTTTCCGGTCATCACTTTTATTTTATCTTTTTTGTGTATTTTCATATCACTTCACTCTCTAAAAGCAGAAGCTTACCACACTTCTTTGGCCAAGGAGGAAACCCTTAAATAACCTCTATCTCGAAGTTCCCTAGCAATGGGACCGAAAATTCGAGTCCCCAACATGTTTTTGTCTTTATCTACAATAACTGCCGCATTATCATCAAAGCGAATATAGCTACCGTCCTTTCGGCGGCACTCTTTACGTGTTCTTACCAAAAGCGCTTTGTAGATGTTGTGATCCTTTACATATCCCACAGAGGAAGCCCCGCTTACAGACACTGTCACTACATCTCCAATTCGAGCCCTTTTTTTATTGGAGCTGCCTGGAAGACCAATCACTTTTAGTCTCTTGGCACCTGAATTGTCTGCCGGTTTGATAACCGAGCCCACTTGGATCATAATTTATTTCCCAATTTTCTCCTCTAACTTTTTGGTCACCTTCCAGCAAATTTCACGGCTTAGGGGGCGGCAGGACTCAATTTCCACCTTATCTCCCACTTTTACCCCAATTTCGTCTCGCGCTTTAAATCTTTTAGTACTTTCTATCGCTTTGGGATATAACACATGCCTCTTTGGCCGATCCACGGTTACAACCACCGCTTTTTGCATTTTGGTCGATACTACTTTTCCAATATAATTCTTTTTTGGCATAATTTATTCCTCCGCTTCCGCTGAATCCTGTACCTCGCTCATAAATTGCTTTTCGTTAATTAAGGTCTCCACTCTCGCCAGATCTCTTTTGAGCATCCGCCCCTTTTGATTGTTTTTTTCCTTCCCCTTAATAAACTCAATTGCTACCTTTCTTCTATCGTCAGTAAGTTTCTTCTTCAGTTCCCCCAATTCATCTATACTTTTTTTTCTTAACTCCGCCGTTTTCATAACTTATTCCTTAGTAATAAACCTCATCTTCATGGGAAACTTATCCGCGGCGCGCTTAAAGGCCCGTCTAGCCACGTCCTCGGTAACTCCTGCTAACTCAAACACAACTTTTCCGGGTTTGATCACCGCCGCGTAATGGTCAGGCGGAGATTTCCCACTCCCCATTCTGGTTTCGTTTGGCTTCTTGGACACCGCCTTATCGGGAAAAACTCTTATCCATAATTTTCCACCCCTTTTAGTTGCCTGACTAACAGCTTTTCGAGCGGCCTCAATCTGCCTTGAAGTCAAAAGCCCTCTCTCCTCAGCCTTTAAAGCATAATCCCCAAAGGAAACGCTACTGCCCCGCACGGCCAAACCCCTGTTGGTACCCCTTTGGTGTTTTCTATATTTTGTTCGTTTCGGCATTAACATCTTTAAAATCTCCTAAATCGCTTACTGGTTTATCTCACCTTTATAAATCCAAACTTTTATCCCGATAGTGCCGAAGAGCATGTTGGCGTTGACGTTGGCGTAATCGATATCGGCGCGCAAAGTTTGTAACGGAACCGGCCCTTTTTTTATGGTTTCCGAACGGGAAATGGAATTTCCCCCACTTAAAAGCCCGGCAACTCTAATTTTTATGCCTTTGGCTCCTTTATCGATCGCTGCATTGGAAGCTGAAGCTAGCACTCTCCTATAAGGAAGGCGGCGGCGCAACTGCTTAGCAATATAATTCGCTACTAACTGGGCTTCCAACTCGGGCACCTTTATTTCTTCTACCGTGAGCTTTATCTTGGCTTTAGTTTCTCTTCTTAATTCCTTTTCAAGGTCTTCTACACCAGAGCCACCTCTACCAATAACTAACCCGGGACGTGAAACCTTCACCGTAATATTTATTTCATTAACCGAGCGCTCAATATCGATTGACTTCAAACCTGCCATTTCAAGCTTCTTTTGCAAAAACTGCCTTATTTTGTAGTCTTCGAGTGCCAGTTTAGAGTAGTCTTTTTTGCTTGCAAACCACCTGGAAGACCAGTCTCTAGTTATTCCCACTCTAAATCCGATTGGGTTAATTTTTTGCCCCATATTACTTTTTGGCGCCTCCCTCGCGTTTCTTGCTATCGGCACTCTCGATCGCACTACTCCCATCAACCTCATCCAAACCTAAAAAGATGTGGCTGGTCCTTTTGATTATCGGATTTACCCTACCTTTTGATCCCGCGCGATGCCTTTTCATGCTGGGACCGGGACCGACGCTTAAATATGAGACGTACAAGCTGCCGGAGTCAATATTCTGATTATTTTTGGCGTTGGCTTCCGCTGATCTCATTAATTTAAGAAGCATCTTTGCCGCTTTCGTTCTATCAAAGGACAACGAAACCTTAGCATCATGAAGACTTTTTCCTCTCACCAAATCCGCCACGATCCCTACCTTTTTGGCGGAAATCCGAGCCATTCTTAATTTTGCTTTAACTTTTGCGTCTTCCATAACTTTTTAATCGGCTTTTCCTAGGCCAGCTTGCCCTTTTTGCTTGAATGACCTCTAAACTTACGCGTCGGAGAAAACTCGCCCAACTTATGCCCCACCATTGATTCGGTAACATTCACAGGCAGAAAATTTTTCCCATTGTGAACTTCAAAGGTAAGTCCCACCATTTCCGGTGTAACGGTCGAACGCCTAGACCAAGTCTTAATTGAAACCTTTTTGCCTGAGGACTTAGCAACTTCAACCTTTTTCATTAACTTTTCGTCCACATATATTCCCTTTTTTAGTGATCTACTCATAATTTACCTCCTCTTAACCTTTCTTTTAACCACAATTGTTTTGCTCGTTCTTTTTCTCCTTCGGGTTTTCGCCCCCCTGGTCTTTTTACCCCACGGAGATTTTGGTGATGGCATCCCAATACCCGTATCCGAATATGATCCGGCGTGTGGGTGGTCTGAGGGATTGGCCATAGCTACCCCTCGTACACTTGGTCTCCAGCCCATATTCCTTTTTCTACCGGCTTTGGCAAAATTTACGTTGCGCAGGTCGGCATTGCTCAAGGCCCCAATTGTAGCATAACAAGAGGCTAAAACTCTCTTTACCTCGCCGCTAGGAAGTTTGATATTCACATATTTGCCTTCTTTAGCCAAAATCTGGGAACTGTTTCCTGCACCTCTAGCTAAAATGCCTCCTTGCCCCGGATTTATTTCAACATTATGTATAAACTCCCCAAGTGGAATTTTGTCCATAGGCAAGGCATTTCCAACATTTAATTCAACTTTTTCTCCAGCTGACACTTCTTGTCCGACCTCTAAACCTTCTGGGGCCAAAATATACCGCTTTTCCCCATCAACATAATATAAAAGTGCAATGTTGGGTCCCCTGTTGGGGTCGTACTCAATAGAAGCCACTTTAGCAGGAATATCTCGCTTATCTCGCTTGAAATCCACCATTCTGTAATTTTTCTTAGCCCCACGTTGCTTATGTCTGGTAGTAATCCGCCCACCGGATCTGCCTGAAGCACCATTCAACGGAGTAACCAAAGATTTTTCCGGCTTAGTTCGAGTGGCCTTTATCACCAAACTTTTCCGACCTCTTGTTCCCGGACTTGTCGGTCTATACGTCTTGATCATTATTCGCTTCTTCCTGAGAAGTCAGACAGAGTCTGGCCCTCTTTTAAAGTAACAATTGCCTTTTTAAACTTTTTCCTTTGGGAAAATCTGTTAGTACCTCTAATTCTTTTCGGCTTACCGGGCATAATCATAGTCCTTACATCGACTACGTCAACACCGAATTCTTGCTTTAGTTGGTCTGCAACAGATCCCTTGGTGGCGGCCATCTTCACTTTAAAGCAATACTTGCCCTCACTCTCCATTTTGGCGGTTTTTTCGGTGATCACTGGTTTTTTTAGTGTTGTTCCTAGTTTCATATCGAAAGCCTTTTGCTGACCAATATTTCCATCGCTTCCTTGGTAATCAAAACATTTTTGTATCCTACAATATCATAAGGGCACACTATTTCAACCGGACAAACTCCCACCCCAGGAATATTGGAAACGCTTTTTTTCAAACCTTCATTCAAGCCGTCAGTTATAATTAAAGTCTTACCGGAAACACCCAAATTACTTAAAAAGGAGACCATTTCTTTGGTTTTAGGCTTCTTTATCTTGGGGATTTCTACAACCTTTACGCGTCCTTCCTGCAAGGCCAACGAAAAAGCGGCCTTAAAAGCCAGCCTTTTTGTCCTTTTGGGAAGATCCAACCTCCAACTTCTAGGTTTGGGGCCATGGGAGACTCCACCCCCGGTCCAAATGGGGTTTCGGCTTGACCCCACTCGCGCCCTACCGGTACCTTTTTGCTTCCAAGGCTTGCGCCCCCCACCGGAAACCTCTCCCCGTGTTTTGGTGGCCTGAGTCCCCTGCCGCTGGTTGCTTCGAAAGACCTTTATATACTGAAGTAAGACCTGATCGTATTTACCAAAACCTAGCCATTTATCGTCTAAGTCATATTGGGTCTTGTTTTTTCCTTTTTGTCCTAGTATTTCTAGTTTCATTTTATTTCTGATCCTCCTCCCGACCCTCTTTTTGGCCTTCCAAAACCTTTATTGAAATTTTAGAATTACGCGCCCCCGGAATAGGCCCGGAGACCATAACTTCTCCCCTTTCGGTATCAACTTTGACAATTTTTAAACCTTTTATTGTAACTTGCTGGTTGCCATGTCGCCCAGCCATTTTTTTCCCGGGTAAAACACGTCCAGGGGTCTGAGAACCAATAGAACCCGCGTGACGGGTCCTGTCTGACTGACCTCGGGTTTTTTGCTGACCGGAAAAACCCCACTTTTTCATAACTCCGGTGAAACCTTTACCCTTAGAAACGCCGGATACCACCACATCTTTGTTTTCCAATTCCACATTTAGCTCTCCACCCACAGTTTTGACCAAGGTTACAGGCACAAATCGTCCATCCTCCATAAATACTTGCGACATTTTAAGTTTTGTTCCTTCTAGCACTTGCATAAAAAAAACGCCTTTTTACGGGCGTCGGCCATTGTACACCAAACTATCCCGTCTTTCTATCCTTTTCCTTCATTTTTTCGCATAAACTTAAGCCTCACATCTTAACCGAAATTCCCACTCCAGCCGGCAAACTTAGATTGGATAGGCTTTCCACTGTCGTCCCCGTAGGGTTCAGGACATCAATCACTCTCTTATGCGTCTTCAGCTCAAAAGTTTCCCTCGACCTTTTATCAATATGCGGACCTCTTATCACCGTAAACCTCTCTGTTCTAGTGGGTAGTGGGACCGGACCAACCACCTTTGCGCCGGTCCTTATCGCTGTATCAACAATTTTGCTACAGCTTAAGTCCATAACCCGACTATCATATGAGTTCAACTTTATTCTGAGCTTGCTTTCCTTTACGGCTTTCTTTACTGGCATACTATAAATTCACTAACCCCCAACCCACAAAAAAGGCCTGCTGTTTTTAAGCAGGCCTCTCCGTTTTCGTACGTTTAGGAGATAACCTTGGTTATCACTCCGGCACCAACCGTGTGACCACCTTCTCTAACTGCGAACCTCAACCCTTCCTCTAATGCAACCGGGGTGATTAGTTTAACCGTAAAGGTCAAATTGTCGCCCGGCATAGCCATCTCAACGTTTTCAGCTAAAGTAATCGCTCCGGTAACGTCGGTGGTCCTCAAATAGAATTGAGGTCTGTACCCACTAAAAAAGGGTTTGGGTCTACCACCTTCCTCTTTAGAGAGGATGTATACTTCGGCCTCAAACTCATCATTGGGTTTAATACTACCGGGCTTGGCCAAAACCTGACCGCGCTCAATATCGTCTTTTTCAACACCTCTTAGCAAAATTCCAACGTTATCACCCGCTTTTCCTTCGGAAAGAGATTTATTAAACATCTCCACACCAGTGACCACAGTCTTTGCAGTGTCTTTAATACCGACGATTTCGATCCCTTCACCAACCTTAACCATCCCACGCTCAATTTTTCCAGTGGCAACGGTACCACGCCCGGAGATAGAAAAGACATCCTCAACAGGCATTAAAAAGTCTTTTTCATACTCCCTTTCGGGCGTAGGAATGTGTTCATCCACAGCTTTCATCAACTCCTCAATGGATTTAACGCTCTCAGCATCACCTTCTAGTGCTTTGGTTGCTGAACCTCTGATTATAGGGACATTGTCGCCGTCAAACTTGTACTTGGTCAAAAGCTCCCTAATCTCCATTTCAACCAAATCCAAAATCTCCGCATCTTCGACCTGATCACATTTATTCAGGTAGACCACAATTGCCGGAACGTTAACTTGCTTGGCCAAAAGCAAATGCTCTCTGGTCTGAGGCATTGGCCCGTCTGAGGCAGAAACAACTAAGATCGCCCCATCCATCTGGGCGGCACCGGTAATCATGTTTTTGATATAGTCCGCGTGCCCTGGGCAATCGACGTGGGCATAGTGCCTTTTGTCGGTTTGGTACTCAATATGAGCAATATTGATGGTAATTCCCCTTTCTTGTTCCTCGGGGGCCTTATCGATATTTTCGTAGGCCATATAATCGGCCCCGCCCTTTTCGGACAATACTTTAGTTATT
>CAZEWQ010000018.1:0-11450 GCA_964516255.1 uncultured Candidatus Saccharibacteria bacterium | reverse complement strand
CATGATGGGTGACGGAGTAAACGATGCTCCTGCCCTAGCGCAAGCAGATATCGGAATCGTGGTAAACGAGGCTTCTGACGTGTCTAAGGAGTCGGCGGATATGATTTTAATCGATTCCAGTTTTTCTACTATTGTGGCCGCCATTGAAGAGGGCCGCGGTATTTTCGACAATATTCGCAAAATGATCATGTATTTAATGAGCGACGCTTTTGTGGAAATTATCGTGGTGATCATGTCGTTGATCTTTAGGCTGCCGCTGCCGCTTACGGTAGCGCAGATTTTATGGGTAAACCTGGTTTCCGACGGATTTCCCGATTTAGCATTGACTGTTGACCCCAAAGCTCCTGGAATCATGAAACGTTCCCCCCGCCATTCTTCTGAAGCTTTGGTGACCCGTTGGATGTATGAGCTAATTGCTTTCATTTCAGTGCTTGGTGGTGTGCTGGCCTTTTTGGCCTTTGCCTATATTTACACCACAAAAGGTGACTTGGTTTTGGCCCGTTCGGTGGTTTTTGCCACGGTGGGGGTTAACTCGCTGGTTTACGTGTTTTCTATTAAAACTTTGCGTGATCCTTTTTGGCAGGATGGGATTTTTAACAATAAATGGCTGGTGGGTGCGGTCGGCGCGGGATTTGTTTTGCAGATTGCACCTTACGTAGTTGCACCCCTGCGTGGTTTTTTCGGTATTGTACCCATTGGAAATTATTGGTTTGTAGTTTTTGGTCTCGCCGCCCTGCTGTTTTTTATGATCGAGGTCTCTAAGTGGATTTTTCCGAAGAAGGCGAGTTAAATTGGTCGAACTCGCAATGATTCTTGAAGGCTTTTTTTATCTCCTCCAGCGTAAACTCGAATTCCTTGGGTTTGTATAAAGTCTTTAGTTTTATTATCTGTTCGGAGTTTGACAATTGCTTTGCCGCTGTGGAGTCAATAACAAAATCCAAACCATCTATCAAGCTTATAACAGTGTCTTTAAGTAACTGCGGAGAGTTAAATATTCCAATGTGCAATAAAAAGGCAGCTGGCTTGTCCAGTATCAGCTTGGTTAAACGTTTCCCATCATCCTTTGGCTGTACCGGGTAGCTTAGTCTTTTCAGTTGGTTTGCGAGTGTTCCCTTTGTGGCGTATATCTTTGCTTCAGCAAGGATGAAACTATATGTGTCTTTTCTCAAATACGATGGCTTGTGCATTATAAATTTTGAAAAGCGGGATGTATGAGATAGAGTTTCCTCACACATCCCTAGCCAGGGAGTGTCTCTGTCAGTTTGCTAGCGCTTGTCCCAGTCGCCCGTGCGGGAGACATCGCGGGGGTCGCTGCTTCGAGGGTCGTGGCGTGCATCCTCTCGAGCTTGGTGCCACGCCCGACGGACGTCTTCGCGAGAAGTCTGCTCACCGTGTTGGTAGTTGTCCCAACGTTGAGTGTCACGTTCATCTACGCCTTGGTGACGTGTATCCGTTCCGAAAAGCGAGTCCCACAGGCCCATAGTTTCACTCCTTTCGTTTCGTTTAGATTCTGATCTAGATTCTAAAGCGACGACTACCCTAGCTTGGGTGAATTGTATCAGATCGGCTGGGTGGGGTCACAGATCCCTTTGTGTAGTTCGGGGAGAGAACTTTAACTGGTGAGGGCGGAGGGATTCGAACCCACGACACACTGGTTAAGAGCCAGTTGCTCTACCCCTGAGCTACGCCCCCACGGAGGTTTATAAACTGAGCCCCAAGGCCCCTTCCGTATACAGAATGATATCATAAATGTTGCCCAAACAAGCAAATTTCGCTATTATTACAGGCACGAAACCCTCGTTTTAGATAAAAATCCTTGGGTGGTTAGCTCAGCTGGTTAGAGCACTTCGCTTACATCGAAGAGGTCATAGGTTCGACTCCTATACCACCCACCATGTGATACAATTTATGCATATGAAAAGAATCTCCATTTTAGCCCTCTCCATCCCCCTTTTGTTTTTTGTCGCTGTTCCTACGGTTTTTGGAGCGGTAGGCGTTCCCAACGGCGAACCGCTTCCAAGAGAGGACAAACCTCAAAAGCAGTTGGATCTAAAGGATAAATTATTCCAAAAGAGTGAGGAGAAACAGGAGCAAAAAGAGGAACGCACGCAAACTCGTTGCGAAAAAGTTTTAGGGCGAATCGATACCCGAATTTCCAATTACGAAAAGAATAAGAATCGTCACACTAACGTTTACAGCAACGTGGGGGAAAAGTTGACTGATATCTCCCAGAAACTGGAAGATAAAGGTTACGATGTAGCGCAACTTACCGAGGATTTGGGGGAGTTTGATGCTTTAGTCACCGAATATACTGCTGCCTACGACGAGTTCATTGACTTGTTGGGGGCGACCAAAGGCCATGAGTGCGGCGAATCGGAAGGCGCCTTTAAGGAAGCCCTGAAATCAGCCGGAGAACAGTTGAAAGGCGTAAAAATCAAGAGACACCACGTCCGAGCCTTTTACGCTCAAACTATTAGGGAAGATATTAAAGATATAAGAGCCCAGACACCGACGGAAAGCGAGGACGCTGCGGAAGGGGAAGAAGAAGAGGAGGACGAGGATTAATTTGGAAATTTTATGAATCAAGACAAAACATCACAACAAGGGGGCGTAATAATCTTGTTACTCTTGATTATTTTGGCAGTAGGGGCGGCTTATTATTTCTTTGGTCTTAAACTACCGATAGTTGACAGGCTCCGCGGAATCGAGGTAGAAAAAACCGTGGAAGAGCCGGAAGAGGTTGTAGTACCCACCACCGAACCCGCCTTTGAAGCTATTCCCGAACCTGCAACCACTCCCGTAGAGCTTAACGACGATGTTTTAAACGAGCTGGATTCCCAAATGAACTCCGTTAACGATCAGGAAACAGTTGACGACCTTTTGAACGAACTATAAGATACCCTCATATGAGAGGTGTAGTGCTGGCAGGAGGATTGGGAACTCGTCTCTATCCTTTAACCCGTGTAACAAATAAACATCTTCTTCCCGTATATAACAAGCCGATTTTTTTGCTACACTAACTTTAACAAATTATTTTCCCAAGGAGGTAAAAATGACAGGATACGTTGACAATATCGAAAAAGAAACTTTAGAAAACGATAATTTCCGCAAGGTTTTGTTTACCGGGCCCAATAGCCAACTGGTGGTTATGTCTTTGGAAGCCGGCGAAGATATTGGAATGGAAGTTCACGAAGAGCACGATCAATTTATCAGAATCGAGCAAGGTCAAGGAAAAGCGGTATTAAACGGGGAGGAATCAGAAATCGAGGATGATTTTGCCGTGGTTATTCCTGCGGGGGCGGAGCATAATATTGTAAATACCGGTGACACGAAAATGAAGTTGTATACTATCTACTCGCCGCCGGAGCACGCCGACGGAACGATCCATGCCACTAAAAAAGACGCGGAGGCTGCCGGGCACGAGCATTAAGTTGAAAACATCTTGTTTCGAGGTCTAAAAGATAGTAAAGTTTAGTTATGGAAGAATTTGTTCCCCAATCGGAAGATACGCCTGCGCCCACTTCTGCTTCTGCGCCCAAGCCGGAGACCAAGACCAAACCTAAGTTAAAGCTATATCTAACACTTTTCCTTTTTATTGCAGTGTTGGCGGGCGGTGGTTATGGATATTTTACTTACATCAAGTATATGAATTTGCTGGGACAGGCCAAGGTTGCTCTGGAGGAAAATAAAAGTTATAAGGTGACGGCAACCAAATATGACCAAATTGTGGGTGTAATTAGTGCCGAAAAACAATTGTGCGAAGACCTTATCACCACCGGAGAGGGCAACTTCAGCAACTTTGCCTACTGCGAGGGCTTTTTAGAATGGTTTGAAAAGAAAAACCTGCAAAATTATTTTGAGTAGCGGTTGTGTCGGCAGACCTTAACTCCCTACAAAAAGAGTTACAAAGTTTAAAAAATCCCGAGAAGGTAAGAATATGTAAGCGTTTTTTCAAAACCGGAAAAGGTGAGTACGGTGAAGGTGACGAGTTTTTAGGCTTAACTATAACTGTTCCTGCTCGACGTGCTTTTGCCAAAAAGTATTTGCACTTGAGATTGGACGACATCCAAAAACTTTTAGATAGCAAGTTGCACGAGTATCGACAAGTGGGACTTTTTATTTTGGTTTATAAATTTCCCAAGGCGGCGGAAGAAGTTAAAAAAGAAATTTACGATTTTTATCTTGCCAACACCCAAAATATTAACAATTGGGATTTGGTTGACTCCTCCGCGCGGCAAATTGTAGGGGACTTTTTGTTTGCCAAGTCTTCCAAGGAAAAGAGGATTTTATACAAACTCGCCCGCTCCAACAATTTGTGGGAACGCCGCATCGCCATGATTTCCACTTTTGATTTTATTATGAAGGACAAATTTAACGAAGCTTTAGATATCGCCGAAATCTTGGTTGACGACAACCACGACCTAATTCACAAAGCGGTGGGTTGGATGTTGCGAGAAATCGGTAAGCGAGACCAGGCTGCCGAAGAAGAATTTTTAGAAAAGCACCACAAAACTATGCCCCGCACCATGCTCCGCTACGCCCTGGAAAAAGTTGACCAAAAGAAAAAGGACTATTACATGGGGAGAACGTCTTGAAAACCTTTATATCACGGGTTGTATCCCCTTTACAATTTTGTAACTGTGTACTATAGTATCTCTCAAAATCGGCCGTTGAGGCCATTCGAAAGGAAAGGAGGCAAAGACATTGGATACGGATATCCTCCGCTTAGTTGAGGATTACGTAAGGCGCTACCCTGGATCCCTCACTGTCGACATAGTGAAGGCAGTTCAAGCGAGGGTGTGCAGGGGTAGGAAGGATCAGATTACGACTCAAGCGGTTATCACCCACCTATCTTCTCACGGTGAGTTTGAAAACTCTCTTGCGGGGCAGTTGGGATATGCTTGGTGGGAAACAATTGGTACAGCAGAGTCTAGCTAGCTAGATGGTCAAGGAGAGTACAGAACGAACTGGAAAATGCGGCATAGTCTTTTGGTTTAACGTTTAACCGGAGCTGCCGCATTTTTTCTTTTGTATAAGACGCTCGTAACTTCTCCATTGACAAGGAACTCTTTTTCCTGGGTGTAATTGGTTAAAAACTCTTCCGTGGGATACTTAAATTCCTGTCCGTCAAACACATAAACGTAGTATTGGGGGTAAAAATTGGCGCCGGGTTCCGATATATCATACCTATATAGGTAATATTCGGCGGTGGTGGCGTTGTCGTTGGTGTAGACATTTCTGATTCCGTCTTGGGCAAAGAGGTGATTACGAACTTGATCCCAGCCGCGGTTGTAGGGGAATCCATATAAAAACAGTTGATAATCTTGATTAGCCGCGGGAATAATGATGGGGCCGAAGTTGGTGTTTCCCCAGGGGTGGTTGGCCTTAAATTGGGGGATGTAAACGTAAGCGTTGATTAAAAAGTGCAGAATAACTATCGCCAAAAATCCGTAGACAACAGCAAGTTTTAGCCCCCGACCTCTAATTAGATTAACGACATTCACGATTCCCAGTGCGGTGAGAACAAAAAGCGGTATGAGATAGTTATGAATGTGGGTCCCGGGATTTGAAAAAATAAATTCGAAAAGAATAAATGGGATCGAAAACCAGCCAACAAGTAGGACCCGCTTCCAATTCAATCCTTTTATAAACGCAAATGGCACCAACAACAGCGGAATCAGCCCGACAAAAGTTGGATTATATACCAACGCAGTGTAAAAACTGTTGTTCGGTTGATAATTATGCCCGGAAGCCCGTTTTAAAATGTAATTCAAGGTGTGTTGTTCAAAATATCCTTTGAGGATGTAGGGAAGATAAAATGCTACTAGCAAAATCGCAGCCGGAAGAATAAAAGGAAGTAAGCTGAGGACAACGGATTTGAGGGCACCCTTTAGCTCAAGGGTTTTTTCGCGTAATCCTTTGGTGATTAGAAATAGGGTGGGAATGGCAAAAAATACAGCATCGTAGTGGGATAAGAACGCCAATCCCAAAAAGAAAGACGAGAAGATCAGGGATAGCAGTTGCTGCCGCTTCGTTTCAGCTTTTAAATACCCACCTGCACAGTAAATCGCTAAAAATCCAAATAATACCAAAAAGCTTTGATATTGAGCCGTCCGGGAGAAAGCCACGTAAAATCCGTTTAGACCCAAAAGAAATGCCGAAATAGTTGCTATCCGCCAATCGAACAGGTTTTTGACCAAAAAATAAAAGACGAAAACGCTTAATATCCCCGCTAAGGCAAAAGGTAACCGAATATGAAACTCGTCAAACCCTCCGGAAACTTTCTCTGCAAACCAGGCGGTCCCAAACTGCACCGGACCTTTCCGTTGGTTTAACAAAAAGTCGGATGCGGCTACGTCTTTTCGAGTGTAAAGGGATTTAGTTTCATCTCCGTAAAAATGAGAATACCCTAATCCTGCAAGCCTTAAAAAAACCGTCACGAAGAGTAGTAATCCCAATAGCACGGTTCTAATATTTAATCTAGTTGACATCTTGTCTAAATTATATTACAAATTCTAGATATGACCAATTCAAAGGGAGTGCAAGACGATGGCAACCTCATGAATGCTAAAGTTGTAAATCCCGCCGATAAGTCTGCTGGTAAGCCCAACACGGCCGCGAGGCCACGTATGACCCGTCCCCACAAGCCACCAAAAACCCCCGCAACCATAGCCGAACAAATTTTAGACGAACTGGATTCCGAGCGCCCCTCTCTTATCAGTGACGAAGACCTTAACCCCGAAGAATAGGACCCCCTTTCCGGTTGATTTGCGGTATCATAAATGTAAAGGTTTAACTCAGTTATGTCTCACTTGCTGTTGGAAATAAAAGGTAATAGATTGTTTAATCGGGTCCTGTTTGCGCCGCGATTGAAGGTGTACGACGATGTTTTGACTTTTCGTCAGAGGAAATTGTTTAGCGTTGACGAATTTACGGCGAACTATCGAAACATTGTGCAGGTGTCGCTGAAAAAAGGTATATTTTTTGCTGCCATAGAGATTATAAACTCGGGTGGAGTGGACACCGTGAGGATTCGGTGGGTTAAGAATAAGGCGGCGTCGAAAGCCAAAAAGATTATCGATCAAAAGTCGCATCAGGCGCAGGCCAGACAGTTGGGGCATTCCGGTTCAGAAGAACACGTGACTAAGAGGGCCGCCGATTCCTTTGAGAGGGCGCTAAATAGGTATAAAGAGCTTCTGAATAGGGGAAAAATCAGCAAAAGCGAGTATAATAAGGCGAGGAAAAAGCTGTTGCATAAGGTTTAATCGCCTTGCGCCCAGTGAGTAGCTTAGTAAGTAGAGTAGCGATTTTGCGAGGGTAGTTCAGTGGTAGAATGTCTCCCTTCCAAGGAGAAGGTCGCGGGTTCGAATCCCGTCCCTCGCTCCACCTAGTGTTTGTTAGTTGAGACTTTTGCGCCTGTAGCTCAGTGGATAGAGCAGCACCCTTCTAAGGTGAAGGTCGTAGGTTCGATTCCTACCAGGCGCGCCATAATTTTCGTGGGCTGTTAATGTTCGGATTACGTTATTTTTGGGCGAGTGGCGGAATGGTATACGCGGTAGACTTAAAATCTGCTGAGATTTTATCTCGTGAGGGTTCGAGTCCCTCCTCGCCCACCAAATTTTATTTCCTGCAATGACAACTATAAACTGATGCTATTTTTGTATAGGACAAAAAAGTTCGCAACATCGTTCATAGTAGTCCGCCAAATTCGGACACGAGTCCTTTTTTTGAAATTTTCAAACTGATATAATTAGTGCATGGATAAAAATTCTATAGAAGCACGACTTAAAGAAGTAGAAACAAGAAATATAAGAGTTGAGCTAGATAAAGCTTGGGAAATTAGTTTTATAAGAAGGATTTCAATATCGGTCTTTACTTATGCTTCAATAGCTTTGTATTTCTTAGCTGTAGGCATTGAAAGACCGTTTCTAAACGCAGTTGTTCCAACTTTTGCATTCTTATTATCTACACTCTCATTACCGTACATCAGAAAGGTTTGGGAAAAGTTTAAAAATTAGGCAGAGCCTGTACAAAAACTTAAGAAACAGTTCGTAACATCATTCATCGTTCATAGTAATCCGCCAAAGACATCTCATCCTTATGGATTTGTTGGGTCTTGGTGTGATGTAAGAAAAGGTGCGGGTGTTTGGTGCAGGCTACCAGATGTAAGTGTCGATTGCGTTAAGCGGAAAGCGATTCGTATTGGCTTGCGGTAATAAACCTAGTCACAGCAGGAGTATAATACTATCAAATGGTCGTTGGTGAGGGTGGAGGGAATCGAACCCACGACACACTGGTTAAAAGCCAGTTGCTCTACCACTGAGCTACACCCCCACGGAATTATCTTTCGTTCCTAAACCTATTACACTAGCGAATTAACCCTAGAATGATAACACAAAGGCTCGTGAGTATGTGATAATATATACGAAGTTTTGCGTACTTAGCGTAAGCTAATGTGGGCATTTTTGCGGGAATAGCTCAGTGGTAGAGTGTCTCCTTGCCAAGGAGAAGGTCGCGGGTTCGAACCCCGTTTCCCGCTCCATGGGGCGGTAGCCAAGTTGGTCACGGCACCGGTCTGAAAAACCGGCTATGTGAGTTCGATTCTCACCCTCCCCACCATGATAAAATTTCTGGGCAAAAATCTTCCTTTTTAGCACCAACAAGGCTTTTTTCTATTTCGACTCCTGGAATGTTTGCATGAATGGCTTCATAGTTAGATTTGAACTCAAAAAATGGTTTTTCCAGATTTAGTGGTTAGGAATTGGGTAGAAATATCCCCATTTTGCTTTATACTTTAATTGTGAATAGATCCCTTAAAACACTTTTCTTGTTTAACGGCATATTTGTATTTGCAGGTAGTTTGCTAGGTCCTTTGTATGCAATTTATGTAGAGGGTATAGATAAGAGCATACTTGCTGTGAGCAGTTCCTGGTCTATTTTTCTAATCTCAGCTACTGTATTTACTTATTTAATGTCTAGGTGGGGAGATAAGGTTAAAGAAAAAGAGTATTTTCTTATTCTTGGATACTTAATCCGTGCTTTTGTATGGTTTGGCTATATATTTGTTGGAAATTTATATACATTGCTAATTCTGCAACTACTACTTGGAGCAGGAGAGGCAGCAGGAACTCCTTCTTACGATACTATTTTTGCAGAACATCTAGATAAGAACAAACACATAAGAGATTACTCGGTATGGAAAGTTATCTCAAATCTAGTTGGTGCTCTAGCTGTTTTTCTTGGGGGCGTATTAGTTACGACATATGGATTTATACCATTATTTGTAATTATGAGCGCGCTCGCTTTAGTTTCTATGGTTGGTATTTTGCTTAGTCCAAGAAAACTACTTTAGGTCTATTTCAAAAGATTCTGACACAAATTAATTATACATATGCATAATTAAAAAAGTTCCCAACATCGTTCATAATATTATGCCATTGCCTTTTTGCTAGTGTCCAGCTTACAATGGAATTATGAGAACGTTGAAAGTGTGGGTTTTTGCGTTAAGCCTTTTTAGCTTTGCAATTTTTCTTGCTACTCCCCTTACTAATCCCGCGCGCGCTGAGGATCCCAGCAGAATAAAAAACTTCCATTCGGTGATAAAGATTAATGCGGACGGTACTATAGATATTTCTGAACAGATACAATATGACTTTGGCGCTGACTGGAAACACGGAATATTTAGACCAATCCCAAAAATTAAAACGAACTTGGACGGAGACAAGTTTAAAATGACGTTCGAGGGATTTTCAGTAACTGATTCCAATGGGAAGCCACATATGTTCACGGATAAGTCTACGTCGCGTGAGATGGTTTTAAAAATTGGAGATCCTGACAAGACCATAACCGGCGTGAACGACTATGTAATCGGTTATAAAGTGTCCGGGGCGCTGACCTATTTTGAGGATCATGACGAATTATATTGGAATATCACGGGAACCGAGTGGCGCGTGCCAATTGCTAAATCCTCCGCTACGATTATTTTGCCCGAGGCCGTCTCCTCGGATAACATTGAGGCCGTATGTTATACAGGTAGTGCCGGAAGTGACGCCCAGAACTGTGAAATATCGATTTTGAGCAATGAGTTGACCGCAGTCGCTACCACCGGTTTTCAACCCGCGGAAGGGATGACGGTCGCGGTGGTTTTTCCCAAGGGGCTTGTCGCGCAACTTGAACCGCAAAAAAACACCTCAGGTCTAGTGGAGACCATAGTTACCTTGTTGTTGATTGTTGCGGCGCTGGCGTGGTTTATATTTTTACCCCTGTATATTTTTATTAAGTGGTTTAGGGATCGTTTGAACACCAAAAGGAAACAGAGAGTGGTAGCCGCTTGGTTTGATCCCCCTAAGCATAGTGATAAAACGTTTTTTACGCCGGCGGAAACAGGGCCTTTACTGGATAAAAATGTAGATCACAAAGACATAACGGCAACTATCATTCATCTTGCGCAACGAGGGTATTTGAAAATTCACGTCGAGAAGAAATCCGTGCTGGGTATAAAAAAGGATGGTGTAAAGTTTGAAAAGCTTAAGGATTTTGATGATGGCCTGTCTTCGATGGAAAAAACCCTGTTGACCGGGATTTTTAGTGATGGCTCGTTAGTGGAAGCGAAGTCGCTAAAGAATTCAATTGTATTTGCCCAAGCCCTCAGAGATTTTAAGAAAGACATTAGTAAGTGGTTGCAAACGGAAGGGTTGTTTGAAGGGGATATCAATAAGACCGGCCAGCTTTACACCGTTTTGGGTGTGATTGCCGCGGTCACTTTTAGCCTGCTCTTAGTGCCGGTTGCTTTTATATTCGGGCGAAAATCTACGAGGCGAACGGATTTGGGCATCGAAAAGTATTCGAAGGCGGTTTCACTAAGAAATTTTTTGGAATCTCAGACTGAGCAACTGGATTTTCAATCTAAAAACCAAATGTTTTTTGAGCGTCTTTTGCCTTACGCCACTGCCTTCGGTGCCGAGAAAGTTTGGGCGGAGAAGTTTAAGGATGTTAAATTTACGCAACCCGATTGGTACGATGGAGATACTGCTAACTTCGTCGCACTTTCAACGCTTTCACACAGTATTAACAGTTCGATGGGCAGCTCCTCATCCTCTTTTTCGGGATCTCGCAGTAGCTCGGGTTTTTCCAGCGGGTTTTCCGGGGGATTCTCCGGTGGTGGCGGTGGTGGTGGAGGAGGAGGAAGCTGGTAATCCCTCTGCCTTTGCCTATCAAAGGCTTTAAAATCCCTTCACAAATCCTATAGCATAATATATAATCCCACAGACTTTTGTAGTAATATAAGTTCAACTGGTATATTCTGCCGCTGAGTTCATGAAAAATAGGGTCAGACAGCCTAAAACTTCTGTCCAAAGAAGGCGAAGCGTGAAAAACGTCGCTAAGTTAGTGCTGTTGGGCTTTGCTTTTATCGGGAGCCTGGTGGTGTATCCCCTTGAGTACCTTTTCGG
>CAZEWQ010000017.1:0-11817 GCA_964516255.1 uncultured Candidatus Saccharibacteria bacterium | reverse complement strand
GGTTAGCCGTACCGCCGTGGATACTTTGTTCACATTTTGACCGCCGCTACCTGACGCACGGAAAAAATCCATTTTTATATCTTCCGATTTGACCTTCACTTGAATGTCGGACACTTCGGGCAGCACTGCCACCGTCGCCGTCGAGGTATGAATGCGTCCGCCGGATTCGGTCACGGGGATACGTTGAACTCTGTGCACGCCGGATTCGTTTTTTAGCAGGTCGTAAACGCCCTTTCCCTTGATTCCGGTGGTAATAGTTTTGATTCCCCCCACGCTGTTTTCCGTCTGATTGAGTAAGTTTGTTTTCCAGCCTTTCTTTTCGGCGTGTTTTGTGTACATGTCGTATAGGTCACGGGCGAAAAGTCCGGCTTCGTCGCCGCCGGTTCCAGCCCGTACTTCTAAAATGGCCGCGTTTTGGTTTATTTTCCCATCCCCATAGGCTTTTTCGCCGCTGGCCGACTTACCATTTTCTCGCTCACCTGCATCCAACGCCCCCAAAGAGTTCTTCAAATCCTCAATTTGTCTGTTTAGCCCGACAATTTCTTCCTCCAGCAACCCTTTCATTCCGGCATCTTCCTCACTTTCGAGTATTTTTTTATTTTGCGCTACTTGACCTTCGATTCGGGCGATTTCTTTTTGTAAATTGTCTTTTACGTTGTCCATTTCAGGGTTAGTATATCAGGTTTCAGAAAAGTGAATTAAAGTGCCTCTTCCTCCGCTTTCGTATCCTATAGCCTTTACACGCAGAGCCTTTTGCTGTAAAATCCCCTAAATCGCTGTCAACCAAAAGAATTATAAGGAAACGGGGAGGAGTTACGTGATGAGCAAAAGGATAAAGTTTCGGGTGTTTTGGTTGGTTCGAAACCACCTGAGTGTGGTTGTTTGGAATGTTCGGGTTTGGACCGGCGATCTCGTGTGGTTTGTCCGTGATAATATCAACCGCCGATTGGGTCGCTAGGGAAAGGAAGGAAGTGTGAGAAAAAGGGGTATTCTTTGCTTGTCTCTTGACAGCGTCGAATGCCCTTTATGTTTTCGCGCCAACATCTTTTTTAGCAATATCCATCATTTCTCTCATTGACAACCCTTTCTTTTGGCCGCCCTTCTTGCCTCCACGTGCGGCTTTCTCAACCCTCCTCACCTCTTGCACGCGCTTTTTCTCTTCAGATAGTTTCAACTTTTTAGTAAATTTATCAATTCTTCCCTCAGTGTCTACGAACTTTTGTTGACCGGTAAAAAACGGGTGGCAAGCGCTACAAATCTCCACTCTAATGGCGTCCAGCGGGGACATGGTAGTAAAAGAGTTGCCGCAGGCACAGGTTACTACACAGTCCTTATTTAATTTTGGGTGAATATCCTTTTTCATATCAATTTAGCGGCTAACGTAACCGCAAATTCCGACAAGTGGGAGTATATCAAGTCTTCTTGGTTTCAGCAATTATTACTCCAACGGCAATAATAGCAGAGCCCACGATAATTTCCTGTCCCGGTACCTCGCCCAGCAATAAAAAAGCCGCCGGAAAAGTAAACACGGGCGTTAAATAACTAAAAATAGCCGTATCTTCCACTTGCACTTTAGACAGTGCCCACTGAAAAGCAAAATAAGCCACAATCGACGACAACAGTGCCATATATAAAATTCCCAAAACCGGTATCGCCGACAGTTTAAAAAAGTTTGTCTCCATGGGAGGACCAAAGACCCCCACCACTTCCAGCGCGTATAAGGGAATAAAGGTAGCCAACCCCACATAAAAAGTTAAAGCCGCAATGAGCAGGGGAGGGTAGTGCCTTCTCATGGGTTTAAGATGCACCCACTTTAAGGTGTCAGTCAAAACTCTAGATACATTGTGCGTTCCCGGGGCCACACTTTTTGACCAGACAATGTAAACCATAAAAACCACGTTGTAAGCGAGAATGAGTAGATTGCCCATAACTCTTTGCCACGCAGCCGCCCCGCCGTTTCCGGTGGCCTCAAGTGCCGGGCCCACCACGACAAAAAGCATTCCGATGGTGGCAATGAGTATGCCCGATTTTACCCACCCGTTCACCTTCTCGTTAAAAAAATGGTGCCCCGCATAAATAGCCAAAAGCGGAGTAAGTATGCCGATGATAGCTCCGTCTAAAGCTGTGGTGTAGCGGATCCCAAAAAATATTATGGCCAGGCTGGTTTGACTAAAAAGCCCTAGCAAAAAAAAGTTTCCCCAGTCGCGCTTATGAACAGGGTGTTTTTTAAGCCACCATATCGTAAAGGGCAAAAGAATTATTCCCACAATCAACAGCCGATAATACAAAAAGGTGAAGGTGGTAACGTATTGAGTGGTGAGTTTAATTACGGGAAGTGCCACACCCCAAAGGACCGCCACTGCTAGGAGGGCAGCAAACGGTACGTAGTTTTGACTGGGCAGTTTTGTACGTTTAGGCATAAGTCAGGCTCAAGTAATCTCAGCTAGTTCTATTGTGTCTTGCGTTTGCTCTTTCATATTTTTGACGGTCACCCTGCCGCTCTTTTTTTCTTCCTCGCCGAAGATAATCACAAAAGGGATTTGTTTTCGGTCGGCATACTTTAATTGTTTGTCCAATTTGGTGTCTGTTTCCAGCCAAAGCTCGCAATTTTGTCCGGCTTTACGTAGTTTTTCGGCGATTTTCCTATTTTCCTCACGGTGAGTGGCATCGGCGTTGGGCCACAAGGTGACTAAATACTTAGTCTCGGTTTCTAACTGTGGCAACAGGTTCCAAGTTTCCAAAAAGTCTCTGAAGGTTACGTCTCCCAGGCCAAATCCGTTGGCGGGGATTTTATCGTCTACAAACAGGCTTACTAAATCATCGTATCTACCGCCACCGCTAATGGAGCGGGGGTTTTCTTTGTTCAAGTCGTAAAGTTCAAAAACGTTTCCGGTGTAGTAGTCCATGCCTCTGATGACAGTAGGATCATATCTGAGATTTTTGGCTCCCACAGCAGATACCAACTCGGCTACTTCCCTCGCCCCTTCGGACCCATCTCCTGCTAACGATTCGACGGTCTTAGTTGGGTCTTCCACAAAGTCTTTTATCTTGGTAACTTGCTCATCAGAAAGATCTCTGCCGTCCCCCAAGGCTTTTTCGAACTCTGCTTGCGACATTTTACATTTTTTGTCCAGTAGTTTAGAGACTTTTACGCCTTGCGTTCCACTCAAATCCAAACTTTTAAAAACAGATTCCAAAATTTTGCGGTTGCCGATTCTGATTTCGAACATATCTTCGGTAGCCCCAAATTCTTTCATGATGTCCAAGTAAATGTTGAGTAGTTCCGCATCTGCTTCAACCCCCTCTACCCCTAAAATATCCACGTTTAATTGGTAGTGTTCGCGCAGCCTCCCACGTTGAGGTGCCTCATATCTCCACAAATTAGGAATGGTGAACCAGCGGATAGGGTGGGGGAGTACTTTGAATTTTTGGGCAACCATACGAGCCAAAGTGGGTGTCATTTCGGGTCTGATCGCTACCTTCCGGTCGGCTTTATCTTCAAACCAATACAATTGCTCGTTTACAATTTCTTCTCCGGTTTTGGCGGCGTATATTTCAAAGTTTTCCAAAAGGGGGCCGTCATATTCTTCATATCCGTATCGTCGGCAAACCTTGCGCCACTTGTCAAAAATATAATTTCTCACCCTCATCTCCGCCGGATAAAAATCCCGCGCGCCTTTGTAGGGTTGAGTCGATAGTTTACTTTTCTTTTCCATACTTAGAATAGTTTATCAATTAATATGTAGATACTAAAGCCCCCGTAAAGTGTGAAGGCTAGGGCCATTCCGCCGATTCGCCAAAACCCCGGGCGTAAAGGCTTGTCTAACAAGGTTAAATTGGTCCAAAGGGTCAGCCCCACGTGAACAAACATGGCAAAAGCATTGAGCACTGCGGCGATGATTATTAGTCGCAATGGTTCCGTGAATCCCAACAGAAAAATGATGATGCCGGCCAAAATTTGTGCCCACAGGATAATATAGTAAATCTTAGGGAGATTTTTTTCTTGCAATTTTCCGTTGGAGGCGAGGATGGCGTTTTCGGAAATCATCCGGCTGGAGGCGTCGAAAACTCCCAACTGTGTGCCAAATAACATCAAACCTGCCACAATCAGAAAGAAAGTTCCGACCGTGGGGAGTAACCGCCTGCCAATTTCCTCCGCCTCCAGAAACAAAAAGTCGATTCCGCCCGCTCCGGCCTGCCCGTAAACGGTGGAGTAGGCAAGTAGTCCTAACATGACCATAGTCACGGCGCCGGTTAGCCAAAAAACGATCCCGTGCTCGATGTTAATGTGTTTCCACCAGGTTTTGAAAACCGCTAGGTTTTGGGGTGTGGGCTCAAACTTGTTTCCGGTCAGCGAAAGTTCAGGCTCGTTTGGGGCTTTTTTGCCGGTGAGTAGGCTTTTGATGCGGCCCGCGTATTTTCCCATACCATAACCTTTTTCGCGTACGTATTGGGATTGAGCCAGGTTCAGGTTTCCTCCGGCTCCGGCGTAGGCTAAAGCCGCCAAAAAGGAGGCTATCGGAATTCCCACGGGCAGAAACCAGTAGCCATCACCCTTACCAATTATGCCGCCGGCCAAGGCTTGCCAGTCTGCCGCCTTGGCTAAAATAATCGCCAAGCCCAAGATAAAGGGCACGCCAAGTATGATTAAAATCATTTGAACCTTTTCTACCGTTTTGTAAAGGATTGGCCCCAGCGACAAAATCAAGCCGATTAGCAGTAAAAATCCAATGGAGAGGTGTTCGATCCGAACGGTACCGTCAAGTCCAAAAAGGTGAATAAAAATTTTAGCCGACGAAGCCGCGATTCCCGGCCAAATCCAGGGGAGGAAAGTAGAGAGCATGAACCAAACCGGCAGCCAGCGCAGCTTTCGCGCAAATCCCACAAAAATACTTTCGCCGTGTACCAAAGCATATCGCTCGATTTCCATATTCATGACAAATTGAAGGGAGATCCCCAAAATGGCCCCCCAAATGATTCCCATGCCAAAATTCGAGGTCAGATGCGGCCATAAAACCACTTCGCCGCTGCCCAAACCCATCCCCAAAAGGATAAAACTGGGCCCGATCAATTTTCTGAGGGGTAGGGGAGTGGGAAGATTTTTTGTCGAAAGGGGTTTAATTGGCATTTGGTAAATGCTATCATATCCCTATGGAAATCACTTACATCGGCCATTCGTGCTTTAAAATTAAGGGCAAAAACGCAACCATAGTAATTGACCCTTATGACCCAAAAAAAGTGGGTTACAAGTTGCCCAAACTCGAAGCAGATATCGTTTTATCCACCCACGACCACTTTGACCACAATCACAAACAGGGTGTTACCGGCTACAAGCATTTTATAAACGCACCGGGGGAATACGAAGCCAGCGAAGTCTTTATTTATGCTATCAAAACCTTCCACGATGAGAAAAAAGGGGCGGAGCGAGGCGAAAACATTATGTACCTAATTGAGATAGATGACTTTGCGATCTTACACGTCGGTGATTTGGGACATGACCTCAGTGACTCCGACTTGGAAAAAGCCTCAATAGTAGATGTGCTGTTTGTCCCGGTAGGAGGAACTTACACCATTGGGCCAAAGAGGGCGACAAAAGTAGTTTCTAAGGTAGAGCCGGGAATTGTTATCCCCATGCATTATCAAACCAAAGATTTGACCGGTCTAGGCAAGGAGCTAGCGCCCCTAGATAAATTCCTAAACGAAATGGGGGTTAAGGGTGATAATGGTCACCGCCAAGAGGAAAAGCTGAAGCTATCGTCCAGAAATGATATTCCCGAAGAAACGGAAATTATAGTATTGACGCCCCAGCATTAAAAGTATTAATCTGCTCAAGAAGTTATGCCTAAGCCACAATCGAACTCGCCGGATATGCGAGTACCACCACATAGCGAAGAAGCCGAGCGTTCGGTTTTAGGCGCGCTCTTAATAGATAAGGACGCCATTTTGAAGATAGTGGAGTTTTTACGCCCTCACCATTTTTACAAAGCCGCCCACGAGAAAATTTATGAAGCTGTTTACACTTTGTTTGAGCGTCGAGAACCTACGGACCTGGTAACCGTTCCCAACGAGCTTCGGAAGATGAAAGAATTGGAAAATATAGGGGGAGTAACTTATTTATCCGATTTGGTAAACTCCGTTCCCACTTCCGCCAACGTGGGGTACTATGCCCACATAATTACAGGTGATTTTATCAAGCGGGAAGTCATCAAAGCTGCCGGTGAGATAGGGGAATTGTCGTATAAAGAGGACGACACCGACCGTCTTCTGGATCAGGCCGAGCAACTTTTGTACTCTGTGTCTCGAGACAAGATTCGTCAGGATTTTGTACCCATAAAAGATACGCTGGAAGTGACCTTTGAACGTTTGGATGAGTTGAGCCGCCACAAAGGAAGTCTAAGGGGAGTACCCACTGGGCTTAAGAGTTTAGACAAGATGCTTCAGGGGTTAAAGCGGGAAGAACTGACCATTTTAGCCGCTCGCCCCTCGGTGGGAAAGACTTCGCTAGCTATAAATATTGGACAACAAGCGGCGACCAAATTCGGCAAGGGCATAGGGCTTTTTAGCTTGGAAATGGGACGGGAAAGCGTGGTAGATCGAATGATTTCCTCCCAAGCGAACATAGATAATTGGCGGATAGCCACTGGAAACCTAGAAAAAGAGGATTTTGAAAAAT
Organism: uncultured Candidatus Saccharibacteria bacterium; assembly: GCA_964516255.1. GTDB lineage: Bacteria > Patescibacteriota > WWE3 > UBA101185 > UBA10185 > CAZEWQ01. Next base: position 5,144 of record CAZEWQ010000017.1, on the reverse strand, counting down.
ATGGAATTGCCGCCGGAGAACTGGCCGAAGCTCCTATATTTATTGATGACACCCCGGGAATCGGCATTATGGAGATGCGTACCAAGGCTCGACGATTACAAATGGAGCACGATGTTGAGCTCATTCTCGTTGATTATTTGCAGTTGATACGAGGACGAAACTTGGAAAGCCGGGTTCAAGAAGTATCTGAAATCTCTCAAGCCCTAAAAAACCTAGCCCGAGAATTGAAGATACCGGTTTTGGCCGTATCCCAGTTGAGTAGGGCAGTGGAACAGCGTGGTGGTGAAAAGCGCCCGCAACTAAGTGATTTGCGGGATTCGGGTTCAATTGAGCAGGATGCGGATGTGGTCATGTTTTTATATCGCCCCGACGAGGAAGACAGGGAAAACTATAAGCTTTTGGTAGCCAAACACCGAAACGGACCCACCGGGGAGATTGACTTATACTTTCGCGCGAACAGGACTCAGTTTTTCGAAATGGAAGCTTCCGCGACCTAATCCTTGCTTAATTTCCCAAAAACCGGACCTGCATCTTGTGCTATACTGGTCAGAAATACTGGCTTTTTGCCGTGGTGGCGGAATGGTATACGCGGTGGTCTCAAAAACCACTGGGGGCAACCCCGTGTGAGTTCGACTCTCACTCACGGCACCAGATCTTATGCTTCCAACTGAACTAAAAACCGGGACAATTTACAAGCAGGGCAACCAACCTTATTTAGTAGTTAAATATTCCCATATTAAAACCGCTAGAGGTGGGGCGACTATTAAAGTAAGAGCTAAAAATCTGTTAACCGGTCGGCTTCTAGAAAAAAGTTATGGTTCTTCCGATAGGGTAGAGGAGGCCGATGTGGCGCGTAAAAATGCGCAATATCTCTATTCCGATGATGGCGGATTTGTTTTTATGGATCCCAACACCTACGAACAATTCACTATTCCGGCCGGCACCATTGGCGACCAGAAGAAGTTTTTCAAAGAAGGCGAATCGGCTCAAATTTTATACTTCGAGGGCAAGCCCGTATCCGCAATTCTCCCCAATAATATGACCTTTAGGGTAAATTACACCGAACCCGGATTTAAAGGTAATTCCGTAACTAACGTGTTCAAAGATGCCAAAATTGAAACCGGAGCCGTTATAAAAGTGCCGACATTTACCAAAATTGGCGATACAATAAAAGTGGACACCAGGACCGGTGAATATATTTCCAAAGCCTAGCTAAAGTGCCTGATCTTACCAACATTCTAAACAGCATAAACCCAGACCTTGCCGCGGAGTACCACGTACAGACTCTATGGCTTTTTGCTTTTGTAGCCTTTCTTTTGGTGACATTTAACATTTGGCGTGAAGGCATCCGCGATGGTTTTTCCGCCGAAAGGTTGTTCGATTTTGTGTTTGTGGGGGCAGTTATAGAAGCGGTAGCCTTTTTTGCCCTGTACCACTTATTCGGCAGGATTAAGTACCAAATCAACTTTTTTGACGTTCAGCAGATAAATACCGACGTCATCGTTTACTTCCTCCTCGGCCTTTTACTTCTTGGGTATGCCAAGGCGTATACTAAGCGTGTTCATTGGTCAATATTTAGGATCCTCGATATCACTGCTCTATCGCTCTTACTGGGCACAAGCGCCTTACTTTTAGGAAAGTTTCTGATTAATCCCACGTCACCTTGGTTCCCTGTACTCTTTCTCTTCACGCTCTTATTGTTCGTTACCCTCGCCCTTGTCAGAAACTTGGTTCTAAAATCGGGGCAAGTTTTTTCCTTAATTCTACTTATATTCACGGGTGCGCTTATACTGGCGATGCCCCACAGGTACCATTTGATTATTTACGGTACTTTGATTACAATTTCTCTAGTTAATCTATATTTCAGGAATCGAATTTTTATGTCTGTAACAAAATCGCGCGGGAATTTGTTCTCTATACTCAAACAAAAGCTTTTGTCCAAGCGTAGGCGCCTGGTGGCCGAGCAGCAGACCTTGACCAAAGAAGACCCTTACTTGCAGGAGGGGAGAACGGTGGGGAATGCGGAAGACGTGGATGAGGCTATACTAGAGGATTACGCCAAAGAGGTCGTTGACGCCGAACAGGATGTTCTTGAGGATGCCCAGCAACAAACGGATAAGGCCTTAGCCAGCATGCAAACAGGCAAATACGGAACTTGCGAAAAATGCGGCGAACCTATAGATAGCGCCCGCTTGAAAGCCTATCCGGAGGCAACTACCTGTTTTAAGTGTTCTAAAAGTGAGTGAGCCAGTCAGAAACTGTTCCTATTTTTTTGCCGATTTTTTAAATCTAGATATTTATTTGGCTGTGGCGGGTGCTTTGACCGCGACTTTAATTGTCACTTTGGTGAAGTGGCGAGACAAGCTCCATCCAACGGCCCCACTCTCGCTTATTTTATTGCTGGGCGGCGGGGCATATAATGTGTACCAAAGAATCCAAACGGGGTGCGTGGTGGATTATTGGAGCTTCTTTGGCTTGTTTGAGTTCAACTTAGCCGATGTTTTGATTACAATTGGACTGATAACGTTGGTCGCCAACATACTAATGTATAATGACAACAGAGAGGTGGTGTTAGATTAAATGGACGATAAAAAAAGGATCCTTATTATCGAGGATGAGGACGACATCAGAATATTGTATAGTGAAGTGTTGCGCGAAGCAGGGTTTGAGGTCATTGAAGCCTCGAATGGTGCCACTGGTTTAGAACGGGCTTTGGAAAACGGTTGGGATCTACTGCTTCTGGATATTATGCTTCCGGGTATGGACGGGGTGATGGTTTTGAAAAAGATCAAAGAGAAGGAAGAGTTGAAGGCCAAGCCGACGGTTCTTCTAACTAATCTGGGGAGTGAGAACATAATCAAGGAGTGTTTCAGCCTTGGTGCCGACGGGTACTTAATAAAGGCGGAGATTACTCCGGATAGGGTGGTTTCGGAGGTCGCGAGTTTTTTTGACAAGTAGTAGGTTGGGATTGTCTGTATTATGTCTAACGAACCCGAATTAAAGGTGCTGTATGAGGATGACCACTTAGCAGTTCTTGACAAGCCCTCCGGTGTGGTGGTGAATGAATCTGCCACCACCGGCGACTTTTCAACAGTACAAAGTTTAATTGCCGACAAATGGGGAAAAGCGATTCCTCAAGATGGGATATTGGGTGAAGGTAACACCCCCGGTGACATCGATGAATTTGTAAAAAGAGCGGGGATTGTCCACAGGTTGGACAAAGATACTTCCGGTGTGTTGATAGTCGCCAAAGACAGCAAAACCTTTTTTGATTTGCAAAAACAATTTAGAGATAGAGTGGTGCACAAGGAGTATGTGGTGTTGGTACTGGGTAGGGTAGGGGAGGATAATTTTGAAATCGACGCACCTATTGGAAGAAACCCCAAAAATAAGTTTAGATTTGCAGTTGTTTACGGCGGAAAAGAGGCCCAAACCCGATTTTCTGTGGACTCCCGTGTTAAATTGGCTACTGAATTACCCGAGCTTACTTTGCTAAAATGTTTCCCGGTAACAGGGAGAACCCACCAAATAAGAGTGCATTTGGCTGCCGCTAACCACCCCGTCGTGGGTGATGCGGTCTATTGTCCTACCAAACAGTTAGAGGTAACCGGAAAATATTTTGATAGAATGATGTTACACGCGGCTAAAATCAAGTTTCAGCATCCAACAACCGGTAATGAGATAGAGGTCGAAAGCCCACTGCCGCAGGAATTTGATGCAGCGGAGGCCCATGCCTAAAAGGAAAACTGCCCGAAAAATTAGAAAGATAGGGAGGGCTAAAAAAGTTAGTCCTAAATTCCGTTTGGCGATGGTTGCGGTGATAGCGCTTGGCACCTTTTCCTTTTTAGTACTTCTCGGTATTTCCACCTATAAAATTGTTTTCAAGAGCGACACGTTTGCCTTTTCCGGAGGTTCCTACAGCCTCAAAGAGGAGGATTTGGTGGTGGTCTCCAAAATTGTGGTCAAGGACCTTGGCGACACTCCGCTTGAAACAACCGAGATATCCATTGTTTTTTATGACAAAGAGGGAAAAAGGGTGCTAAACCTTGCGGTACCTTTGGAATTAAACGTGGAAACCGCAGGGAAATTCGGGGAAGAAAACATCTCAAAAGTCTTGGCCCTAGGGGAAATAAACAGTGCCGACTCCGGAGAGGCCGCCCTATTTCTAAATGAGACTTTACAGAAATTGATCGGATTTAACATTGACCGATTTGTACTAGTCGACGAAGAATTTAATGAAGAGATGGATTCTTTGCTGTTGGGGGAGGGCGTCAACGTGTTAATTAAGCCCAAAACTCTCGCTCGTTTTTTCTATCATACTAGGACTAATTTGAGTTTTGGGGAACTTTTTGACTCGGGATCGTTCGCCAGCGGTCTCCCTAGCGACAGATTTTCTGAAGTGTCGATTGGAAAAGCCGAGGCGGCTGAAGGGTATGACAATATCGACGAAATTATCCAAAATCTTACTTTTGATTCGGCACTCGCCCAGGAGCGAAAAAGTGTTGCCGTTTTGAATGGTTCCGGGGTTTCGGGTGTGGCCAATTTTGGAACCAGGGTAGTAGAAAATTTAGGGGGTAGAGTGGTTTCCACAGACAACGCGTATCAATTTTACGAGCAAAGTATGTTAATTGTTGACGACAAGACCTCCGAAACAGCGACACAATTGAACAAGTTTTTTGAAATTTCTGACGTGATAGAAAAAGCAGAGGTCTCCGAGCTTAGAGAAAGTGTGATGAACAGGGCGGACGTGACTTTGATATTAGGAGTTGACATGGCGGAAAGGTTAAGGTAACATATTTGCATTGTCTCTCTCCTTTCTTCGCCCCCCGCCGGATTAGCGGGGGGCGATTCGTTGTATACCCTTCGCCGGAAAGTTTGTTATGTATATAGCTGCAGCAGTACTGATTGGCGGGGTTTTCATTTACCTGGTGTTTCTGCGACTTCGGTCCAAATCAGCGTTTGGGGGGAGGCGTGATCTAGCTGATTTCGAAGTACTGGAAGTTTCCGTTCCTCGATTAGAAGGTGAGGATAGTGATGTGCAAACTTCCGCTTTGGGTGCGGAAAACATGTTTGCTGCGTTGCACGGCCTTTTGCGGGAGGACGCCGCATTGCAGGAACATTTCTCTTTAGAAATTGCCAGTGTG
>CAZEWQ010000016.1:0-12600 GCA_964516255.1 uncultured Candidatus Saccharibacteria bacterium | reverse complement strand
GAGAATTTTTGATTTCTTGTCTAAGTTGCTGTTATGGTGCGCCTTTTCCAAAACATAAAACGCCCCCAGAAAAAAAGGTATCGCCACCGAAACCCCGTGAAAGGCTGTCCAAGCGGTCAAAAATCCCACCGCCGGATAAAAAAGATAGGCCATCCCCAAAGCGAAGGCCGATAACTTCGAATTTAAGTGAAGCTCAGCAATCTTATAAATCAAAATCGACGAGAAAATAACCAAGATCAACTGTGACAAAACCAGCGTTAGCGGATGTTGGTACAAGGCAAAGATAGGCACAAAAAGCAGCAAAATGGGATCTACGTGACTCATCCCCCACCGCGGCATGTTCGTTCCAAAATAGTTAGTTACATACAAAATACGTCCGTGCAGGGTGTTCCAAACCATTTGAGTCATATTCCCCAAATCGAATTTACCGTAGTCGAAGTTGTTATATCGAAAGAGGTTTATTTTCACGGTCACCAGCAATATCACCAGCGAAAAGGTAATTAGGGCCACCAGATAAATGTTGTTTTTAATAAAAGTTTTCATAGACAAGGCCTCAGTCTACAAATCTAAATTTAATCAGCGTAAAAAGCGCTGAGATTCCGTCACGCCAAGTTATTTTTTTACCCTCGCTAAAGGAACGTCCTCTGTAGCTGATGGGCACCTCTACAATTTTCATGCCCGATTTTAGGATTTTGGCTGTTATTTCGGGCTCAAAATTAAAGCGGTTAGAACGAATTCTCACCCCTCTGATGAAATCCCCCGGAATAAGTTTATAGCAAGTTTCCATATCCGTAAGTTTTTCCCCATAAAAAAGGTTGGTGATAACAGTCAAAAGCTTATTACCGATGTAATGGAGGCTGGACATGTCTTTGTAGGCACCACTAAAGCGGGATCCGTATATTACTGTTTTCTCATCTTTAAGTTCGGCCAAAAGTTTGTGGTAGTCTTGGGGGTCGTATTCTAAGTCGGCATCTTGGACGATGATGTATTCCCCGGTGGTGTGTTTGAAGCCTTCGCGCAGGGTAGCACCTTTTCCGGAGTTGAGGGGTTTAAAAATTATTTTTACCGACTTATCTTCCTTTTGCAGTTTCTCCAAAATTTCTCGCGTGCCATCGGTGGAAAAGTCGTCGACAATTACAATTTCTTTGTCAATATCTTTAACCGCTTTCACTTGAGATAAAAGCTCCAAAACAGTGCTTTTTTCGTTATATACGGGAATGACCACTGATAATTTCATACACTACCTTATTATCTCACAACCTCAACCACCCAAGTAAAAAAGCTTTTTCCGCGCTCCTCGTAGGCAAATTCTTTGACTAGGCTGAGATAGGGTCGCCTCTCAAGGTCGATATCCAAACTGGTGTTGTGTTCGTTGGTGATAATCCAATAATCTATGTTGTTAGAGTCAAGAAATTTCCAGCTTAAAACGGTTTTTTCCAAGTCGAAATACTTACCTTCATTGGGGGCACTTTTGTCCTTGTAATTTAGGTACCAATTGGTAACCGCGCCGGAATCGTTGTGGGCGATAGTTCCTTGTAGATTGGCTTGAGCATATTCGGCAGCCTGTTTGATGGATTTATAAATGTTTCGATGCATGTAGATGTTGAAAAAACTCCAAATAAATGTTGACGCCACCAAGAAAATAATAAAGATCCTAAATTTTTTGGTTAAAACCGCGTAAATCATCGGTAGTTGAAGCAGAATCACCGCAAAGAATACGTATCTTTGGGAAACCAGAAACTCCAAATGAAGAAGCTTCTGCCCTACCCCGTAAACGGCAAACCATCCCAGTAAAATCGCCGCGTGCCAAATTTTTACCGTGGTGTCTTGCTTTTCAAAAGCCTTGGCTATGGCTATCCCTAAAGGAATTATCAAAAGTGGAATTATGGCCACAAAAAGCCGAGGGATAGCGGCCGGCCAAGCCAAAATCAAGAGCAGCTCCACGATAATAAACGCTGTCACTCCAACGTTTTGTTTAAAAAAGTCGCCTACCACCCTTCCCTTTTTAAAGAGAAAGTTTCCCCTTCCGAAGAGAAAATAAGGGGCGGAAGTAAATCCGAAGGCAAAAAGTAAAGACAACAGATAGACTGCAAACATGCGGACATCGTACTCTCTTCCTGACGTCTCACCGAAATAAGAGGAACTGAAGGGGTTTTGGGAATAAACATACGGAAAAATGGTCAAGGCAAAAGAAATAACATAAGAGAGTAGGGGAGCGAACATTTTTTTTGACAACAGGAGATTTTTTCTGAAATAGACGAACAGGATACCCAAACCTATCGCTCCAAACAGCAAATATCCCTCGAAGCGGGTCAGTACTGCTAACCCCACTACCACTCCCAATACTATAGATTTAACGACGTCTAATTTGTCGCGCCACAGCGTAAACAAATAAAAAGCGATTAAAATCAGTAAAAAAAGCGGAACGTCGGCGTAGATTCGCAGTGACCAATATAAATAAACGGGATTTAAGGTGAAGAGCAGCAAAGCCACTAACTTGGCCCTTTTGCGCAACCCCTCCCCTAAGGATAAGTTTTGGGCCACTAAGTCAAAAAGGCGGGCGAAAACAAAGAAACTGGCGACACTAATCAGCAAAAGTACAAGTCGTCCCCAAAAAACTTGGTCGACGTTGGCGGGTCGTACCGCTAAAACCGTTGAAAGAAGCGGGGGCCGTTTTTCGTCATCGGGGTAGTCAAAACCAAGGGGAAACCCCGAATCCCTAACAAATTCAGAAGCGCGCAAAATTCGATAGCTGTCGCCCCACTCGGCAAAGTTTATGTTAAATAGGGCCAAGTGGAGGAGGACAAAAACAGCAAACACCAACCAAAGGGGCTTAATAATCGGTTTGATTTTGGCCAACATAAATCTAAAACAGGAAAACTCAGGTAGCGGCGCCTCGCACAAACTTATATATACCTTCTACTTCCCTAGCCTTTTGCTCCCACGAGTATAACTTTTGCATTTTATACATATCCACGTCTCTTGGAGCCTCCACAATTTCTTTGATCTGGCGGGCAATTTCTTCTGCGTTGAGATTGTTAATATAATGAAGGCCGTTTATCTCTTCCTTAAGCTTAAACCCGGAGGCTAGGGCGGGTACGCGGCAGGCTAAACTTTGCAAAACCACCTTGGGCAAGCCTTCAAAACTTGAGGCTAAAACAAAGATATCGGCAATTTGAAAAACGATGTGCGTGTGTGGATACGGCGTGTATCCCGAATTTATTATTCTACTCTCCAAGTGGTTTTCTTCAATTAAAGTGTCTAGTTTAACCTGATATCGCGAGTCTCCGGATCCCACTAGGAGCAGTTTGTAATCCCGCGGAAGATATTTTAGCGCCTCCACAACCAAATGAACCCCTTTTCTTTCGGAAAATACTCCGCTATATAAAATAACTTTATCATCAACGTTGATTCTTAGTTCTTTTCGGGTTTTTTCTTTTTCGTCGCCATCAACGGAACAAAATTTTTCAGGGTTTACGCCGCTTTCTACTATAAAACACTTGCTGCGGTCCGCCTTGTAGTATTTAACCGCCTCTTCTAAATTGTCGGTACTGACAAAAATACAAGCATCGGCGACTTGTACCGCCCACCGATCTGACAATCTAGCCAGTGGCCAACTCAAATATGTAGAAACGGGGCTGATTTGAGCACCTTTTTCTTTCAGAGCCTGTTTACGCCCTTCAACCGTATTGTGAAAATGCACCACCAACGGAATCTTTAACTCGCGTGCTTTAGGGATAAACCTTTTTAGAAGTAGACGATAACCGTAAATCCAAATGCCGAAGTGTCCGTGGCTATGAACAATGTCCACTTCGTGGTCGTCTACCCAAAAAATATAGGCAAAAAGTAGCCACACGGAATTAAAAAGATTTAGAGTTCCGGGAAGCGGTTCGCGCGAAAAAGTGTGAAAGCGGACGCCCTCTACTTGGGCAATCTCACCGGATTTAGACCACCTTCCGCAAAAAATATCAAAAATGTGACCAAGTTTGGACTGAGCTTTGGTCAATTCGTAGGGATGGGGGGACAGCCCTTGCCAAGGCGGGGGCCAATCATAAATTATTCGTAAAATTTTCATGATTTTGTTGCAGAACTGGGCGTTTTTAGCCCAAAACCTCCCTAAAAACCTGTTCATACTTATCAAGCATCGTATTCACGGAAAACTCATTTTGGGCCTTAATTTTAGCACTCTCACCCATTTTTTTCCGTTGCGGCGCGTTTTCTATCAACAGCCCGATTTTTTCCTTCAGCATGTCCACACTCCCCGGTTCCACCAAGAATCCGGTTTCGCCGTCATCTATTCCGTCGGAATTTCCGCCGATATCACTGGCAATCACAGGAAGCCCGGCAAACATAGCTTCGGGGATGGTCATAGGAAACCCTTCAATTCGCAAAGTAGGTAGCACAAAAATATCAGCTTTTCGCAGTTTAAAAATAGCTTCACCGTGAGACACCCTACCCGTAAATGTCACCTTTTCTTCCAGTCCCAAACCCGAAACTTCTTTTTTTAAGGATTCCAACGCACCTCCATCACCGACAACCGTCAAAGAAAGGTTGTTTTTACCCTCCTGTACTAACGCGTTTACTGCTTTTATTAACACCGAGATCCCCTTGGAAACATCCGCTCTTCCCACATAAATCAACCTCACTGCAGAATAGTCTATCGCCTCTATCTTTTGACGCGGATCCAAATCCCCTACCCTATCCAAAAAGGCGCGGGGGTCCAATCCGTTGTTGATGACCACAACTTTTTCGGTAGAGACGCCGGTTTCCTTTACTATTTTTTCCTTAACTGATGAGGAAACGGCAATCGATTTATTTGAACCCGAAACAAAGCCCCTTTGCATCACTAAAAAGTTCGCTAAGACAAAACCCAAGTCATTAATTAGCTTGGGATGGTAAATAGGCCACCCCGAACTGGCCGCTTTGGTCTTAAATTCAGACCAAATACTCCCGTGGGACACCGACACCACAGGAATCTCAAATCTCTTTTTGTTTTTGATAATCCCAAACCCGGCGGAACTTTGGCTTACCACCAAATCGAAGGGGTCTTTTTCGTGTACGGCTCCGAAGACTTTTACCGATCTGGAAAACCAATTGTTAAAGGGGTTAGGAATAGGCAAAAACCGATAAACGCATTTGACAAATTTATAGACAACCCCACCCTCTTCCACCGTTTCCAGGTCCAAATCCCAACGCGGGGTAAAAACGGTAACTTGGTATCCGCGCTCGGCCAAACCCTCGCACAAAACCTTATTTTGAGTTTCAAAACCACCGAAACCTTGGTGAAAAGTAGTTCTTTTGATAAAGACTGCCACCCTCATATCTAAATATTAACACTATTGAGAAAAGCACCAAAGTAATCTAGAATTCAGAGTATGAACCAAGAAAACGAAAATATTAAAAAGGCGGAAGAATTAATGGAAGCGGGGTGGAGGGCCCGTGAGGATCACAACTTTGATGCTGCCGAAACCTTGCTAAACCAAGCCAAAGAGATTTTTGAACAGGAAGAAGACTGGTTTAACTTTACCGAGTGCCTTAATCATTTAGCCTACACCTACAAGTTAAAAGCTATGCAAAATAGTGACCGTGCTATTGAATTAGCCAAAGAATCCATGGAAATGGCCGGGGAAAAGAAGACAAAGAGGCTTCATGCTCTACGCGCTTTAATTTCCGCTTATGAAACGGCGGGACTCTTTGAGCCTTGCATCAATCTAGCCAAAGAGTACATTGAGTTGCAAGATAACACTGCCGCCAAGGCTGATATGCAATCCCATTTGGCAACCTTTTTAATGAGAACCGGCAACATCAACGGGGGGTTGGAAATGGTCGAGACCTCCCTGCAGAATCTGGAAAGGGGTGGGGATAGTGGGAGGGACCCCCACAAATCGATCTGGAAGACACGGGCCCTCAAGGAACAAGCCCTAATTTTGCACAATTTAGGTAGGACCCAAGAAGCCACCGAAAAAGTTGAGCAGGCCCTAAAAATCGCCAAAGAAAAAGATTTAAAAACCCGAATGTCTCAATTGGAGACCATAAAACACATAATCAACAAAACTGACGGTTGGAAATAGTCAAAACAATTCTTCAACTTTCTTAGTATTTTCCGTAAGATTAAAAAGGTGAGTGGCTTTTTGGTGAGCATTTTTTCCTAGGGCAGCGCGTAAATCAGCATCCAAAATCAGCTTTGCCAAACCTTCCGCCAAAGCTTTCTCATCTTTTTGGGGAACCAAAACTCCGGTGTTATCGTCGATTAAATCGGTAATGCTACCTGCATTAGTGGTAACAACAGCGAGTTGAGCAAATGACGCCTCTACTACAGTGTTGGGAACCCCGTCTGCATCTCCTTTCCCTGTTTCAATACTGGGAAGACAAAAAATATCGGCCTTCTGATAGAACGAACGGACTTGGCTATAGGGCAACCCCTCCCCTTCCCCCAAAATGTGCACACGATCCGACAATCCCAAGTCATTTATTTGGGCTAAAAGATCTTTATAAAGTGGTCCTCCTCCAACTATATTTAGCTCAAAGTTGAGATTCTTATCTTTAAGCATCTTCGCCGCGTTAATCAAATAATTCAGTCCCTTTTTTTCCACCAAACGCGCCACTGTCAAAATCGAAACTTTTTTAGTTGAACCGAAGGTTCTCCCGTAAGCAAACTCCTTAATTGGAACACCGTGATAAATCAAATGCACATTAGAGGTGTCAACCCCCTCCCCGGCTCCTTCTAACACTTTTTCATGCGCAAATTTGTTACAAACGGAAATAAACTTGGCCGTTTTCACCTTTTCCGACACGCATTCGGCCTCGACAAAAATATCTTTGGCGTGAGCGGTAATACTATAGGGAATGTCAAGCAATCGGGAAGCTACCAAAGCAAACGTGGAGGGCCAAGACATAAAGTGAACGTGGATATGATCCGGGGAAAATTTAGATATTAATCTGGCGTAGACCAAACTTTTAGCAAAAAACAGCCATTTCGGTTTAACCTGAACCCCATTATCGGCCAGAAGGTGTTTAAAAACATATTTCCGAACCTCAAAAAACTTTTTCGGGGAACGCACTAGAAACTGGAAAAGGCTTAACGGCAATTCGAGGATGGATGTAAAAACATTAAAGCCTTTGTATACCACATGCTCTCGAACAGTATCCGAAATTTCTCCATCACCGGCTCTACTGGACAATATGGTAATATCTAGATTCCCCAACTCAATGAGTTTGGTCACCTCCCGAGAAATAAAGGTTTCAGTCCTAACGGGAAATACAGGAACTATGTATAAAATCTTCTTCTTGTCCATTAACCTATTATATAGCGTTTCTCCCCATACCGTAATACTCAAAACCTTCTTTGGCCGCGGAGGCGGGGTCTAACAAGTTGCGACCATCAAAGATCACCTTACCTTTAGCCAGCTTTTTGACTTTTGCCAGATCCAAACCTGCAAACTCGCCCCATTCAGTCAATATACAGATGGCGTCGGCGCCTTTTACTGCTTCGTAACAATCTTTGCAGTAAGCCACATCGTCGTTGCCTAGCTCTTCTTTAGCGTTTTTTATAGCCTGAGGGTCACAGGCGCGAATGTCAGCCCCCATTCCGCGGATTCTACGAATCACTTTTATAGAAATGGATTCCCTCACATCATCCGTGTCGTCTTTAAAGGCTAGTCCCAAGCAGGCAAATTTCATTCCCGATAAGTTTTTGCCAAATCTGTCGGTTATCTTGCCTATGTAATAATTTTTTTGATCATCGTTGGCCTCAAGGACACCGCGCAAAATCTTAAAGTTAAAGGCGTGATCCATGGATATTTTTTGTAGAGCCTCCACATCCTTTGGGAAGCAACTACCGCCGTAACCCATGCCGGCTTGCAGAAAAGATCCCCCGATTCGACTGTCCAGCCCCATTCCTTTGGCAACCAGAACAACATCGGCACCCACACTGTCACATAGTTGGGCCACTTCATTTATAAACGTAATTTTGGTCGCTAAGAAAAAGTTGGAAGCGTATTTTATTAACTCGGCCGACCTAACATCGCACTCAACAATTGGAGAACCCAAATGAGCATAAAACTGTTTCAAAACTTTTAGTGCTCGTTTGGAATTGGAACCAATAACCGTTCTGTCGGTGTTTCGCATATCTTCAACCGAAGAACCTTCTCTCAAAAACTCGGGATTGGAAACAACATCAAATTTGGCACCTTTTTGCGCGTTTTCACGAATGATTTCCGTGACTTTCTCATTGGTCCCCACCGGAACAGTGCTTTTAATAACGATAACCTTATAACCGTTCAAATTCTTTCCGACATCCTCGGCCACCTTAAAGACATATTTCAAATCAGCCCTGCCCATATCCCCTTGGGGCGTACCCACGCAAATAAACACCAGCTCGGCATCTTTCATTCCTTTTTTTAACGAGGTCGTAAAGGAAAGTCGGCCGGGTTTAAGGTTTTCCGAAACTATTTCTTCAAGACCCGGCTCGTATATGGGCATATCGCCCTTCTCAATCCGTGCCAGTTTTTTGGCGTCAATATCAACCCCGACTACATCATTTCCCCAATCGGCGAACATAGCGGCGCCCACCAAGCCGACGTAACCGGTACCAATCACACAAACTTTCATAGTAGCCCTCCTCGGAAAAAATTAGCTGTTATATAAACCACGCAAATCGTTCAATCGAATCCTAATGACATCACGCGCCATTTTGTACGAATCTGCAACAATATTCAATCGAGTAGTTGGAACGTAAGTCCAAACCAAGGGTATCGATTTTATTCTATAACCAAGTTTTTTAGCTAAATATAAGACTTCCACATCAAAAGCCCCCAAAAAAGCCTTATCAGTTTTTTCAGCCTGGTCACCGTAGATTCTCAACCGATTAAAAATATCCCGCGCCACATCCGCTTTAAACATCTTGAATCCACATTGGGAATCTTGAATCCCCGGCAAGGCAAAAAGCTGCACCAAGAAGTTGAAACCTCTACCCATCAAGTGTCGATAGAAAGGCTCGCTTTTTCGCTCGGCTCCGACACCTTCCCTTGATCCAATGGCGACATCGAAATCATTATCTCTAACCCACACTACAAATTTTTTGATTTCCTCAATGGGAGCGGCCATGTCGGCGTCGGCTATATAAATATACTCTCCTTCGGCTGCCAAGACCCCGGTTCTTACCGTAAACCCCTTCCCGCGATGTTCATTTTTAATCAATTTAACCTCGGGATTTGATTTGGCATATTCTTTAACTTTTTCCGCTGTCTCATCGGCACTTCCGTCGTCAACCACGATGATTTCAAAATCGCCGTTGAAATTACGCATAAACCCCACCACATGAGTTAAAGAGGTAGTAATGCGATCAGCCTCATTATAAGCGGGAATAACAACTGAAAAATTCAACATATTACTTTTGCGATTTTTTACGCCATATAATTCTACTATATACGGTGTAGTTCCAAATAGTACCAAAAACTATTCCCACAAGAAAGGCACCGTTTGAAATAATAAGGGTATCTCCCAAATACAGGTTTGCCAAATGAACCAGCTTTGATCTCACTAAAATTGGAACGAGGGAGGAGGCAAGATAAAAAACAAAATATTTAACTTTGTCGGTTGCACCTTCAAGCGGTCTGTCTCCAAAGGACCAATAATTATTTAGGACAAAGGTGGTCAGCATGCCAAAAAAACCTGAGATTAAAGCGCTTATCGACGAGCTGGCAACGACGACCCGCAGCAAGTTAAAAAGGCCCCCGTCAACAAAAAGTCCGGCAAACCCTACGGCTAGAAATTTAAAGAAGCTTTTGCTGTCTCGGATTCTCAAGAGAACAACTACTTTAAAAGAGTCGATTAAGTTATTCCTCTCCATTTTAGAATCTCCACGATCACGCACCCCAAAAGCGATGGGAATCTCCTTTATGCTGGCCCCAGCTTTAAACATTTTAAATAGGAGATCGATTTTATAAGCGAATCCCTTGGAGGAAACGGCATTTAAATCAATTGAGTCGGCAAAGCCCTTTACTCTAGAGGCTTTAAAACCTGAAGTGAAATCGGTAACGTTGCGTATGCCTAACACAATCTTGGAAAAAATATTACCGCCGTGGTTACACAGCTTACGGTACAACGCCCACTCCTTGGGAATGCTTCCACCTTTCATAGCACGGGAGCCAATTACATAGTCGTAGCCATCGTCAATTCGCGAGATTAATCCGGCGACATCTTTGGGGTCATGCTGAAAATCAGCATCCATCTCGATAAGGACATCAGCTTTAAGACGCTCCATGGCATACTTAAATCCGGTAATGTAGGCGGCACCAAGACCTGACTTTTTCTTCTCCACCAAAAGATCTACCGCCATTACAGAATTATCTTTCTTCAACTCCTCCATTTTATCTTTCACCACCACATCCGTTCCGTCCGGGGAATTGCCATCGACCACCAGCACCGTAAAGTCATGATAGGGTATCTTCTTAAACTCCTCGCGCAAGGCGTCAATCATCAATCCAATATTTTTGGCTTCGTTGTAAGTGGGGATAACGACAACAATCCGCATTGCTCTATATTAACAAATTTAGTATCTGATGGCAGTAAGCAAAAGTAAAAAGACAAAGAGGCTAATCAGCACATATTCCAAGATAACCGTTCTCTTTAGCCTGCCTTCAAGTGCATGATGGACTATACCCCATAGTGGATAAAACAAGGAAAACACCGTCACAACAACAATTTGCATGGTTTGGGAATACCTAAAAAACAAAAAGAGGAAAGATAGGACACCAAGACCCAAAAACAAAACTAGATATTCGATTAGACGTTTTTCGCTACTGTGCATACACCCTTACAAAATCTTTCCCGGCGTGAGAACAAACCACATGCCTAAAACGGCCAGGACCAGAAAGCTTAAGTGAGCAAAGGTGTTTCCCGTGAGCTTCAGAACGCCCACTCTTTTGGAATACCAAATATCCAAAGATAAAAGGGCAATCAAGAATCCTCCGATCATTAGGCCCAAATACCTAGGGACCTTAGAAACGTCCACGGCTCCCTGCACCCCTTCCAACGGCGCCACAATTTGGTTTTCAGAGGGGGCGGCTTCCGGTACCTCTACCGCGGTCTCGACTTCCTCTGGCTCTTCTTCCGCCGATGGAGAAGACGGCTGGGCTGAAGCCAAATACGCAGAACTTCGTTTTTTACCAAACATTTGCACCACCAAAGTGGTTTCATAACCATCTAAAACCCCGTCGACCACGGCAAACCCCACTTCATTATAATTCTCGCTTAACAAGTTGTCGCGATGAGAAGGGGAGGCATGCCAAGCGACCACTACTTCCTTGGACGTCTGAAAGTTCTTAGCTAAATTTTCCCCGGCGTACGAGTAGTCGTATCTTTCATCCAAGATGAAGTCCCAAGGTTCCACCCCGTCAGGTGAAACATGAGCCCAATAATCCTGGCGAAACATATCTCTAGCCTTCTGCTTAGCCGCCTCTGTAAGCGCCCGGTTAGTTTTAAGCGGTAGAAGGCCTATCTCCTCTCTTTCTTGGTTAGTAAGTGTCAAAAGCTCATATACCCTAATGTCTGCCGCGTAGCCTAGGATACCGGGTAAAAACTTGGGAACGAAATTCAAAAACCCATAAATAAAAAATACAGCCGCGAGGTAGGTAAAAAGGGCATGATTGGACAACAATTTAGCTCTTCTTTTGTGGTGTGGGTGGGGCAGAAAATGGTGCATGAACTGAAACTTGACCAAGGCCTTCTTATTTTTTCGCCAATTTCCGACGACTTGTAGACTATCTGATTCTGGCTCTGGTTGTTTAGGCAGGAATGTCATAATAAAAACCCTTAAAATTATATCATGGGAATTGGGGTATCATATGTCAGCAAGTGATTTTTCTTTTAAACCCTCCAATACTAGTCGAGAAACTTCTTCAGGGGATCCTGTCCCATCTATTCTTACGAGGATTCCTCTACTCTCTAAATAATCAATTGTTTGGGAAGTTTCTTGTTCATACAAGTCAAGCCGCTGTTTGATAGCAGCTTCGGTGTCGTCCTCTCTTTGGATAAGTTTTCCGCCGCAAGCGTCACAAACTCCCTCAACCTTAGGTGGAACAAAAACAGTGTTAAAAATCTGACCACACTGTGTGCACGTCCTCCTGGCAGTAAGCCTCCTCACACTCTCTTCCCGGGGAATGTCAATAAGCAGCGCCACATCCAATCCGGGGTCAAAAATCTCTAAGTCACTCTTGCGCCGACCCCAACCGTCCAAAACAAATCCGTCTTTGTATTTCTCCTTCTTCAATTCCTCTTCCAAAATCTGACCCACCTTCACATTCGCGGGCAACCTGCCGGCATTCATTTCCGTCTCTATTTCGGTTTTCCACGGATGGTCGGACGGGAGATCTCCCAACAGCGGCCCGGTAGAAATGAGGGGGACATTAAAACGCTCAGCCAACATCCCACCTTGTGTGCCTTTTCCACTGCCTTGTGGTCCCAACAATAAAATTTTCATCACCTAATTCCGACCCACGACTTCAACTATTTCAACATCTCCATTAAATCACCGGCGTTAGACTTCATTTCTTTTTCCAGCTTTTTGTCCAGTCTTTTCATGCCGTCATTGATCAGATC
>CAZEWQ010000015.1:5168-12754 GCA_964516255.1 uncultured Candidatus Saccharibacteria bacterium | reverse complement strand
ATCCTTTGCAGTGCCAACTAAATACCGTTGGATTTTTTTAGGGGCGTTCGGGTGTGCGGTTTTGGTCGGTATACTCTACAGGTTAATTCGGCGTAATGCGAAGGGTAATCTGAGGATTAGTCAGAAGAAGATGTTAAAATGACCCAATGAAAAGCCTGTTGAGATGGGTGCCCTCCTTGGTGATTATGGGGGTAATATTTGTCGGATCCTCCACTCCCGGGCAGGTGGTGGATAATGCAGGTCTGGGAAGAGAGTGGATACATATTGTAGTTCACTTTGGCATTTTCTTTGCCCTATGTGTAAGTTTTTGGTGGGCAACTAAAAATGTGGCTTTGGCTTGTGTACTCACCATTTTGTATGGTGGCTTAGATGAACTGCACCAGGCACTCACTCCCGAAAGGTCGCCCAGTATGTTTGACTTGGTTACCGATTCCATGGGGGCTTTTTTGGCGGCAGGCACAATTGAAGTATGGAAAAAATACTTAAAAATCAAAATGAAACCCGAGAATTCGCTTCAAGCTTAGCCAAAGAGTTGAAGGCGGGAGACGTCGTAGCTTTGTACGGCGACTTGGGAAGTGGAAAAACCACTTTTACCAGCTTTTTGGTTAGCGCCTTGGGAATTGAGGCCAGGGTTCAAAGCCCAACTTTTGTAATCGCGAGGAGATACACCAAAAGTGGTGGGGGCAACAGCGGTGATGACAGCAGTGACGGTGGGATAACCCAAGTGAATCACGTGGACCTTTACCGCCTCACCTCCGTGGAGGAAGTTGAAGGTTTGGGGGTGTCGGAGATGTTCGAAGAAGCGAATTCTATCACTGTAATTGAATGGCCCAAGTTGCTCGAAAACCTTCTCCCGAAAAATTGTATTAAGATAAAATTCGAATACGTGGACGAAAATTCCAGAAAGGTAGTGTTGGATGAGGCAAAGTCGGGTTCCTATGACTAAAAAATATACTGTATATATTGACACTTCCGTGCGGTACCAAAATAAACTGGGGTTGCGCGACGGCGATCGGGTTATCGACGAAAAAACGGGGGACTTTGACATGGTGGGCGAAATTAAAAAGATGGTAGAGAAAAATGGGCTCAAGATGGACGACATTGAGGAGTTTGTGGCTTATCCGGGGCCGGGATCATTCACCGGACTTAAAAAGGGCGTAACTACGGCCAACGTTTTAAACTGGTCGCAAGGGAAGAAGAAACTAGAAGAGTTAGCGCTACCCCATTACGGCAAAGAGCCTAATATTTCCAAATCGTCGTAAACCCCAAATTTTCCGAGGCGCCCTAACTCTTTATAAGTAATTCCTCCAGGAGGCTCTGTAGCCACCAACAAATCATTGACCTCAAACTTTGGAGGACAGTCCATAACATTTCCCTCAATAAATATCCAACCTTCGTACTTCCAACCATGTTCAAAATCACACAACTTAAGTTTATCCTCATACTCTGAACCAGGAGTGTATTGATTCAAATAATATTTGAAAACAAGAAAATCAAAAATGTTTGTAGAGATAATTCTGTTGATGTTGCTCTCCACCTTCAAAAATTGAACTAGTTCCTTGTACCCTAGAGGCTCCCGTACAGGAATAAAACACATGACAACAAGTAAGTAAAATAAGTTTATGCAAACGAGGCCTTTCCAATTGATCTTTGAAAGCACTAACACGATAAAAACCAGAAAAAATGTACTAAATCCTATCAAATAGCGGTCGGTGTAAATGTAACGTCCAAAAAGAGAGGCCACCAAAACAAGAAGAGTTGGCAAAACCCACAGCACAAAGAGAAACAGAATCGGGGACTTATCCCTATTGTGAAATTTTCCAAACGCATAACCACTGGTACCAATCAATATAAAAAACAATATAAACGCCGCTGACTCAAACGAAATAAAATCCACAAGTTTCAAACCAAGAGGTAGAGTAAGGTTACCAACGTTCGTACCAAATAAAAAAGTGTAAAGCGTCTTAGAAATATCCGTAAATTCTGGTTTTGTTATCCACCCCAAACTATCTGGGTTATTTTTTAATTGAGCATTAAATCGCGAGAACCAACTAATAAACACGATAGAAGGAATTAGTGCTACCTGAAAAATGAGTAAAGATAGGCTCTTTATAGTTCTCTTGGTAAGGATTCGCGATTGTACAAAAACAAATGATGCAAAAGCGCCAAAGGAAATAACCAAAAATAAGGTAATATAATGTGTCAAAAAAGCCAACGAGATACACACCGAAAATACTAACCAGTTCAAGTTAAATTTAAGTGGTGATTTTGTAATAGCTCCATAAAAACAACTAGCAGCCAAAACCATAAGGAAAACTAATAAAGAATAAGATCTAACTTCCACGGAATACTCAATTAAATACGGATTGATGGCAACGAAACCTGCTATAACCACTGGTATCCATGATTTGCGACTTTTAACCAACACCGTGGAAAAATACCATACTAGTGGAATCAACAAGATGCCAAATAGAGCCGAAAAACCTCTCAGTGTCACATCAGAATAACCAAAAACGGTCACCCAACCTTTAAGTAGAAGGTAATAGAATGGGGGGTGAACATCACGAAGGGCGAGCTCGAACATTGATGACCACTTTTCTCGAACCAACAAACCTGAGAAAGCCTCATCGTACCAAAATTCTCTTTGGGTTAGGTTGTAAAATCGCAAAAAGGCACCGATCGCAGTCACAACTAACACAGCCAAAAATTGCGGTTTGTGTAGGACTCGACTTATATCTTTTAAACTCATCGCGGTATTCTACTCTGTTTAGCGGCCTTTTTTCAAGTTTCCTACCGCCTGCGGCGAAGGTATAACAACAAAAAAAGATACAAAATGCCAAATAAAACTAGGTTCAAGAGGGTATCCACTTGAAAGGCGCGCATTCCTAAATAAAAAGTGAGACCAAGGGAAAAAAAGGCACCCCACTTTAGACCTTTGCTGTAAATAATCCGGGGATAGGTGTGGGCGGGACAATAATTGCGGCACAAGAGATAAAATGGAACCGAGAAAGTGAAACTTAAAGCTACAAAAATGGCGAGAATCAGACACAGAATAATGTACCACGGCCGGGGCGGAAGAAGATGCATGCCAAAGTATAATCCGGCGAGTAGCAAAGCCGAAAGCACGGCAACGGTGTACAAGAAGTTGGGGGGCTTTTTTGAGGCCTGAAACGTCTCCGAAAAAGTGTCCGACATGGGCATGGATTTATGGTAACATTCGGCAGGCAAAACGTGCATATGTTTGGACCAAATTCAGCACTAGCTATAGCGGTAATAATGCTCGTGTTTTTGAGCTTTGCAGGGTTGGTGTGGTTTTTTTTATCCCAAATTAGAAAATTGAAAGACGAGTTGACGGAGGATGGGGGGAAGGGCGAAATTTTGCTGGAATGGTTGCGGGAAGAAAAAGCTTCGGCGGACAGGCGGAATGAGGCGTTGCAAAAGCAATTCGGTGACTTACGAGGCACTTTGGATAATCAAATTAAGGGGCAGAGCGATGTTTTGCACGAGCAACTGAAAGCGCAACGGGAGGAGTCGTTTAAACAAACTAAATTGGTGGTAGAGAGGTTGGAGGGAGCACAGAAGGTAATTGCGCAGGTGCAAAATCAGCTGGGGGGCATTACGGAATTTGGTAAGGACATGAAGGACCTGAGTAACGTGTTGAAATCTCCAAAGTTGCGGGGTGGATTGGGTGAGCAGTTTTTATATGAACTTTTGGCGGATTCATTACCCAAGGATTTGTACAAAACTCAGTACGCTTTTAAAACGGGGGCGATTTGTGATGCGGTGATTTTTACGGACAACGGGATTATTCCGATTGACTCCAAGTTTTCCATGGAAAATTTTAAACTTTTTGTGACAGCGGAAAATGAAGATATGCGTGCGCGGGCGAAAAAGGCATTTATTGGTGATGTTAAAAAGCGCATTGATGAGATTGCAGATAAGTATATTTTGCCGCAGGAAGGGACGACGGAGCAGGCGGTTATGTACGTTCCCTCAGAGAATATTTTCTACGAACTGATCGTGAATTCTCCGCAAGTTGAGGATTATGCCAAGGAGAAATCGGTGGTGTTGGCGTCTCCCAACACTTTAAATTACTTTTTAAAAATTATTTTGGTGGCATATGGGCAACATCAATTAGAACGCCACGCCGGGGAAATTTTGAAGGCCTTATCGGGGATTAAGCGGGATACTGAGAAATTTGGGGAAGAGATGGGGATTTTGGAAAAGCACATTTCTAATAGCTATAGATCGGTTGGTGGACTGCGAGGGAGCTATCAAAAGATCTTAGATCAGCTGGGGTCTGTACAAATGATAGGAGGGAAAGATAAAAAATTAGAGGTAGAGGGACCGGAAACTGAGACGGATAGTACGTTAACAATCTAATCAAAACCAGATCAAATCAAATCAAAGGAGAGATAGAACATGAGAACCACAGTACATCTAAAGCTGGAGGGTTTGGCGCAGAGTTTTTACAGAGAGGGGTACACGAATAAGTCAGGGACCAGACTAAATTTCGAGTTTACAGGAACTGTAGCTCTGACGTGGATTATTCTAGGGAACGGCGGTTTGAAAGCCCAAGCCCAAGCCCTTCCGAAAGGAAAGAGTCTCAGTGCACTCCTAGTAGGTGGAATCGCACGGGCGGGCTGTGGATTAATAACGCCAAAGGTCCTCAGGGTAATACATACGCTGCTACCGGAAACGCAGATTTTCACCTGGGTTATCGGGGCATCAAGACCAAAGGATCCTGAAAAGGATCAAGCGAACATCTATTTTCACACATTGGACACCATGAGGGAGGAGATCGAAGCAATCAATGTGGATTGGGATCGAGCGGCTTTGATTGCCACGGAGTACGGTCTGGCGACGGCGAGCACGCTAGAAGCGGTGGTTCCAACGATTGCCAAAGCGTTACCCAAGCTAAACCCGGCAAATGTCGTGTTCTTTGCCAACTGTGCCTGCCTTGAACAATCGGGGGATCGCATAGAACAGGCTTTTCCGGACGGACTTTTGGCCGTAGGGAGTTTCTGGAGATACAGTACGGAAGCTGGCACACGATATTATCTCCACAAAATGCTGCCGCCCGACGGAATAGACGCACTTCCCTGGGAAACACTACCGCAGGACTGGGGAAAATGTGCCTTCGGAGATGGGCGACCCGAGGACGTCAGTGACTTTCTCAATTCCTTGGAGCGAACGGTGCCCTTGACTGCAAAGCAAAGGGCGCAAGCGCGCCAACATCTTTTGAAAAAGGGGAGGGTTTCCTAGAGGAGAAAAGACATGGGGGCCCGAAACATAGTGAAGCCAAATTTCTTGGCATATATTCACGATGTTTCGGGCCCCACTACGTTAATTGGGAAAAAAATGGATACTGTGTGTTAACATTACCCAACCAAACTTAGACGCTATAAGTTACTAATTTATTTAATAGGAGGTAAAGATTATGAGTGACCAAAAGCAACAAACCGCACCTACCGATTTAAAAACTCTTTTAATTCCCGCAACCATATTGTTAACAGGAATGATGATCGCGGGGGCATTATTTTTTGGCCTAGGGGGCACAGGCGGATCGGGAAACACCGACGACGGAACGGTAAAAGGAGAACAAACGGTCCCCACTCCTACACCTACACAACCCGCTATTCCCCCTACTCCACAAGTAGCTACAACTTCTATTGATGACGACGCCGTATTGGGAAATAGAAACACAGCTACCGTGGCCATCGTTGAATCCAGTGACTACGAGTGCTCCTTCTGCAAAAGATTTGTGGACCAGACCATGCCTCAAATCAAACAAAACTACATCGACACCGGCCAAGCGATTTTGGTGTTTAGGGACCTTCCCTTGGACTTTCACAATCCTGCAGCCGAAAATGACGCCATGGCCGCAGAGTGCGCCAGAGCACAAGGCGGAGATGCCAGCTACTTTCAATATCACGACAAAATCTTTGAGAATACTCCGGGAAATGGTGCCGGGCTGGATGGCGATGAACTAGCAACTTTAGCAGTCGAAATCGGCCTAAACGGAGAGGTTCTAAAGACCTGCGTAAGCGACAAGACATTTAAGAGCGAGGTGGCCGCCGATGCTGCCGACGCCGCCAGTGCAGGAATCAAAGGAACCCCCGGATTCGTGGTCGGAAAACTAGCCGACGACGGAAGTGTGGAAGGAACAGTAATAATTGGAGCTCAACCCTACGCGGCATTCCAAAGCGCAATTGAAAAGTATCTGGAATAAAAACCTAAGGATTATAGACCTTAATATTTGCTTTGAGAACCCACCCCCCCCCCCCGTGAAATTGTGGTTTTTGATCAATTCGATCAATAAATGAACGGTGGCCGCTAAACGGGCTGATATAATACTCACATGCCACCTTCATCAAAACCTAAATTAAACCCCGATCAAAAAACTGCCGTTAAATTCAAAAAAGGCACTCTCCTGGTCGTAGCCGGCGCGGGAACAGGAAAAACCAGAGTAATAACCGAACGAATCCGCCACCTAATCCAAAACGAAAAAATAGAGCCCCAAGAAATTGTGGCCCTCACCTTCACCGAAAAAGCCGCGGGCGAGATGCTGAACCGCGTGGGAGACGTGATGCCGCTGGGATACGAGGAGCCGAACATTTCCACTTTTCACAGTTTTGCCGACAAGATTTTGCGCGAGGAGGGGCTGGAAATTGGCCTGGACACAAGATATAAAATTTTAAACGGCACTAAACAATGGCTGTTTTTCAAAAAAAATCTTTTTAAGTTCCAACTGGAATATTTTAGACCCCTGGGAAATCCGACAAAGTTTATTTCGGCGATTCTAAAGTTTATTTCGCGACTTCAAGACGAAAATATCTCCCCCAAGGAATTGCAAAAATATGCCGACAAATTTGGCGCGGCGGGCGCGAGAGACGGCGCAATGGCTGACCTGACAAACGAGGAAGTGGGGATCGAAAAGCAAAAGTGGCTAGAGCTGGCAGGGGTTTACAAAAAGTACCAAGAATTAAAAGTTGCCGACAAAACTGCCAGACTGGATTTTGGAGACCTCATAATTTACTTAATAAAGTTATTCCGCGAGCGACCAAATCTTTTGGCAAAATATCGACGCCAATTTAAACATATTTTGGTGGACGAATTTCAAGACACCAACTATGCCCAATACGAGCTGATCAAAATACTTTTCCCGCAGGAGGAGGCCCAAAAAACCGAGCGTAGTTTGCTTACTGTAGGCGACGATTCCCAATCGATTTACAAGTTTAGAGGGGCGGCAGTTTCCAACATCTTAGAATTCCGCGAAGATTATGCCAATACAAAAATGGTAACCCTAACCCAAAATTACCGATCAAATCAACAAATACTCGACTCCGCCTACAAAGTGGTACAAAATAATAACCCCGACACGCTGGAATCAAAACTGGGCCTTTCCAAAAAACTCACTGCCAAAACCGAAAAATCAAAAATTAAACCCCAAGCGCTTCAAACCGAAACCATGAAAGACGAAGTGGAACTGGTCGTGCAAAAAATCCTGGAAATTCTGGCCAAAGAACCCAACTACACCTACAAAGACTTCGCCATTTTGACCCGCGCCAACAACCACCTTGACC
>CAZEWQ010000015.1:3229-5158 GCA_964516255.1 uncultured Candidatus Saccharibacteria bacterium | reverse complement strand
CCCTTCGTGCTGGCCCTCAAAAAATATGGCCTTCCCTACCAACTTGTAGGCAACCGCGGATTATATGACCAAGAAGAAGTTAGAAATCTCGTTGCTATTCTTAAAGTTTTGGTGGACAAAAGTGACGCCATAAACTTGTATCGCGCTTTAAATGTTGGGGCATTCGGCATCAACCACACCGAAATTTCCCAAATGCTAACCGAAGCCAAATTTCAAAGGATTCCACTTTGGGAGGCAATCAAAAATTTCCGCGGTGAAAAAGTGAAAAGCTTTTGTGAAACCCTAAAAAACTTCGAAGACAAAATAACCAAATCTACCCCCTCGGAATTAACCTACGAGATCATCAATTCCATCGGTTACCTGCAAGAATTCACGGCCGAAGAAACGATCGAAAACGAGTTGCGACTAAAAAACTTAGATCTTTTTTACAACCTAATCAAAAATTTTGAAATTGAGTGGCGCGGGGAAAATAACGAAACCCCCACCGTCTTGGATTTTGTCGAGTACCTCGAACTTATGTTGGAAGCAGGTGACAATCCAGCCCAGGCTGAAATCGAAGACATCGACACCATCAATCTTTTGACCGTGCATTCAAGTAAGGGGCTCGAGTTTCCGGTGGTTTTTATGGGAAACTTGGTGGCCAACCGATTTCCTACGCGCAATCGCCGCGATGCCATTGAAATTCCTGATGAACTTGTGCAAGAAACTTTGCCTGAAGGCGATCCTCATATTCAAGAAGAGCGACGACTTTTTTATGTGGGAATGACCCGCGCCCAAAAATATTTGTTCTTAACCTTAGCCAAAAATTACGGCGGCAAACGAGAAGCCAAACCAAGCGGGTATGTGGGAGAAACCGGTCTCAAGCTACAAGAAATTTCCGCCGAAGAAATGGACGCTACCAGAAAAACCGACCAAACCGGACTTTTCGGCGCGCAGTCAGCCTTTAGAGAGCCCGTCATCGAAAAAGACCGCGGATTCACTCCCAAAATAGTCAGCTACACTCAAATCTCCATGTACGAAAATTGCCCCCTGCAATATAAATATGGTTATGTCTTAAGAATTCCTTTTCAACCTAATCACGCATTAACTTTCGGCGACACCATTCACAAAACTTTGCGCGACTTTCACACCAAACTGGCCTTGGGCGAAAAAGTATCCGTCGACCAACTTTTAGAAATGTACGAGAGAAACTGGGATCCCAGCGGATATCTCTCCGAAGAGCACAAACTAGAAAGGTTCGCGGACGGAAAAAAGGTTTTAAAGAGGTACTACAAAGACAACATCGACAAAAAACTTAAACACAAGGCCCTAGAAAAAAACTTTTACTTATTTATCGATGGCACCAAATTCTTTGGAAAAATCGACCGCATCGATGTCTTGCCTGGCAAAAAAGGAGACGGGGTAGAAATCATCGACTACAAAACCGGAAAAGCCAAAACCCAAAAAGAAGTGGACAACGACAAGCAATTAACCTTATACGCCATGGGAACCAAAGAAGCCTTGCACCTAAATCCCGCCAAATTATCTTTGTATTTCGTCGACGCCGGCGAAAAATTGTCCACCACCCGCACCGACGCCCAACTAAAAGAAGAGCGAGAAAACGTTGCCGAGGTGATTAAAAAAATTAAATCCGGGAGTTTTGAACCCAAACCCGGCAGACTGTGCGAATGGTGTAATTACAAAGAAATCTGCCCTTACGTTTGGAAAGGGTAATATCAACCCCCACCTCCTTCGTTACGATACAGCTTCACTTATAGCTCTCAAATTAATTAGAACGTTTCAACAGTTTTGGAATAGGGTGAGGGGAATACACAGCAGCCTTGCTGGTATTTCTCGTCTCATTAACTTCCTTCTACCGCGAAGGTTGTGTATTCCCCACGGGGTCCGTGTTGACTTAAGAGGAAGAAAAGACTTTCTCCCAATCGATAG
>CAZEWQ010000015.1:0-3129 GCA_964516255.1 uncultured Candidatus Saccharibacteria bacterium | reverse complement strand
TCCTATCCATCGTTTTGTCTCCTTTCTGAATTGTCGGACCCCACTCAATGTAACACAAACAAAACCCAAAAAACAGCGGGGAGCATTGCTAAAATCCCACTCTATAGACCCGTAGGTAAAAGCTTATCTATAATCTTCAAAACCGGGCTCAAATATTTAATCTGCACTAAGGGAAACTCTATCGCGACACCTCCAAACTTTTCCTTAAATTCGCTAAATCCCTCCCATTTTTTAGTAAAGCGGGGGTAACGAGCGTCTGTTTTTCCTTCGAGGTCAAGATATTTATAACCCAACCCTTTAAAATACAAAATTGACTGCCACAGTAAATCGTAACCTGTTTTGTTTCTCCGACTCGCCTTGGTCGCTCCACCGGTGGAAAACAGCACCGTCTCGCCATCACCACCATTATCATCACCGGCGGCCAAAAAAAACTTGGCCCCGCACAATTTACCAGCCTCGTCGTAAACCATCGCCAAAACCGACTTATCACCCCAAGCTTCCACCCTCCCCCGCATCTCCTTAAACGGCGGGACGTAAAAGCCTTTACGCCTCCCTGTAGGTTTAAGGATCAGATCATAATATTTCCTCTGTAACCCCACATCAGGATTTTTATAAAATTCAACTCGCGACCCTTCTCGCCCCGCCCGACGCACACCGTACTTTCCACTCTTAGACAAGCGATCCCACAAATCCGCCTCATCTCGCATCAAATCAATATAAATTGTAGACGGAGGAGACAATGGGGCTTGACTGCGCACAAATCCACATTCCTCAAAAACTCCCAGATCCTGCCCCGAACTCGGCTCAACCTTAATAAACAGACATTTATGGTCCCGACAAATCCCCTCAATTTCCTGCAAATCAGGCGCACTAAGCACACGCGGACGCTGAATTTTGCATAAACCGAAAAGATCCAAACCAAAAACCCTAAGAGGAAAAATGCGAATTGCCACCCCGCCGCTAGTCTCAACGCTCTTCCAACCCAAAAGTTCCAAAAACTTCCCCCACTCCTTCGACTGTCGAATATCTCGAAACGGCAAAGGTTTCAAAGAGGCAAGCAAAGTCGATTCCTTCACTTCAACAAACCCAAAAGTCTCCATCTAACGTCGTTGGCTAAATTAAACGCTCTATACACGGGCTTGCTCACTACAAAGTCATAAGAATCCATATATTCCACGTGCCGCCCCCCAAATTTGATTTTAAAGTTGCTAAATCCCCACCAGGAATCGTTGGTATTCTGCAAATCAGTAATGGCTCCCCACATATCAAAAGTGTGGCAACCGTACTCTTTCCCCAGTTTTATGGCTTCCCAACCGACTAATTCGCTTCCATGCAGATCGCGGTGCTTGATAGACGACCCTCCATACGGATAATATAAAACACCCTCGCAAATAAACATCATCCAGGACGCCAACGGCTCCCTCTGATAAAAACTGGTTATTATGTGGCACATCTTGGCCTCGCCTAAAATCTCCCACATTTTTTGGTGGTAGCTCTTGGGGTGGACGTAATACTTTTGTCTCTCAGCAGTCTGCTTATAAAGTCGAAAAAAAGTGTCGAAGGATTCTTTGGTGTCTTGGCTATCTTGCAAATAAGAAAAAACCCCGACACTGACCCCTTTTTTTTGGGCCAAACGAATGTTGTATCGAAGTTTGTGGTGCATTTTGGCTAAAAGGTCGTCCTCGGGCAAAGAAATATCCAATACAATATTATGTGTAGCAAACTGGTCCCGCGGGGATTTTACACAGTGCCCCTTAAAAATTTCTAAGGCGCGGGTTTCTTCTGGAGTCCCTTTTATCACATTGGGAACGTCAAAATTTATGGCAACACAGTCGTTTTTCTTTAAGGAGGCTTCTAGTGGTTCAAATTCGATGGTAACCGGGTTAACTTTGGGGCAATAGGCGTAGTAGAACTTAGTGAACGGGATTTTGTGCAAGGTGTACTGTAAGTCTCCTACTCGCACAGCTTTGGTTCCGTACTCGGTTTTGAAATCCCCCCACTTGGGGGACTGGACGATGTGGTTCGGCATAACAAGGTTATTATATCATTGGAAACCAAGATTCTAGGCATTGACAAGAGCAAACACGCACTATAAGCTGTTACTAACTTGCCGGATAATCGGCGGGGGTAAAACATAGGAGAGAAGGCCCTTTATGGGCTTTCAATTGGCCCGTGTGGGTCTGAAGAAGCTCACACGGGCTAAACTTTCGTTGTTATGAAGACTAATTATTTAATTACCATGGTTGTTGTCGCCGCCGTAATAATTTTTGCGGTGCTGATGTTTTCCGGCGGCAATACCCCAAAAAATCAAATGTCTCAAACTAAACAATCCACTGCTTCGGGAAATACTCCGGAAAATACGGTTCCACCGCCTGAGATGCAACTAGAACCCGAAAAAGATTACAGGGTGGTGATGAAAACTTCGAGGGGGGATGTCATCATCGATTTATACGAAGACTTGTCGCCCGTAACCGTAAACAATTTTGTGTTTTTGGCCGGCAGCGATTTTTACAACGGAACGATTTTCCACCGAGTTATTAAGGATTTTATGATTCAGGGAGGCGACCCTACAGGGACAGGGCGAGGCAGTCCGGGCTATACCTTTGAAGACGAGTTTAACGAGAAAAAACTAGTCAGAGGTTCGCTGGCCATGGCTAATGCAGGACCAAACACCAACGGCTCCCAATTTTTTATCGTCACCGCTGAAGAAGTTCCTTGGCTGGACGGCAAGCACACTAACTTTGGAGAAGTGGTTGAGGGGCTGGACGTGGTGTTGGAAATTGACAGTGTCGAGATCGGCGAGGCAGACAAGCCGGTTGAAGACGTGGTAATCGAGTCTATTGAGATACTTTAAACGCGGCTATCCATTGATCCACAATCAAATTCTGGGGGCGGAGCTGATCGTCGATGTCGGCTGATTTTAGTTGGTCGGCGGTAAAAACTTTGTTTAGCATTTTCCGCGGGCTGCTAAATCCTTTGTGCAAAAATCCTTCATATTTTTTTAGTTCCCCTTGCTGGATAGGCGGGTTAGAGCGGCACACTAATTTGATCACACCGCCATCGACCGCAGGCACGGGGTTAAATTTGGTTCGGTCTACTATTTCTATAAGTTCAACTATGAAAAAAGTT
>CAZEWQ010000014.1:1511-13281 GCA_964516255.1 uncultured Candidatus Saccharibacteria bacterium | reverse complement strand
CACATACTTGGCATTTTGCTTCATATATTTCAAAAAACTTTTTCCACTTTCCCCCTCGCCGGAATAGTGGACCCGCCCGCTACAACCTCTCCCTCGGCATCGTACGTAGTACTGGTTTCCCCTAATTTCACGGTGGCAATATATTCTTTTTCTGAGCCAACAATGTCGCCCAACCTTTTGGTGGCATCACGTCCAATTCCCACCACTAGCACTCCCGTCGCCATCGGATCAAGCGTCCCTGCGTGCCCCACGCGCTTTTCGCCCGTAATCCTGCGCACTTCGTCTACCACATCATGCGAAGTCATTCCTTTTGGTTTGTTTATGGCGATAATTTTTCCCGCGAATCTTGATATGGGCATATCTCGAATATAACACGATGGATCGGGGGGCAATATTGTATACTTACTCTAACATGAAGCTTGCCTATAACGTGGAGCTTTCTCAAGTAAAACCAAGAGAAATCGCCAAAGTTGCCAAAAAGTTAGAACCCGTTATCAAACACCTTCGTGCAGTGGCCAACTACACCGAGTATGACCAACCCCAAAGCTTTATCAATCTGCCTTTTGACGAAGAAAATTTCGCCCGATGCCTTGCCCTTAAACACCAATTTGCGCCGCGTAACCCTAAATACGTTATTTTGATTGGAATTGGTGGGTCGGCAGTGGGGGTGAAAGCGATTTATGACGCTCTTTTGGGCCATTATGACTTGGTTGAGCCGCGCCGTACGCCCAAGCTAATTGTGCTCGACACCATCGACGATGTTTACCTAAAAAAGACTTTAAATTTTGTGGCGCGAAATATTTCTTCTCCGGAGGAGGTTTTGTTTGTGGTTATCAGCGCGTCCGGCAACACCAAAGAAACCTGTCACAATCAGGAATACGTACTGCAAAAGTTTCCGCAGGCGGCGCAGCGCATGGTCGCTATAACCGAGAAACATTCCTTTTTATGGAATCGCGCAGCCGAGTTGGGTATCGTCAGCCTCGAAATTCCCAAGAAAGTATCCGGGAGATATGGCGTTTTTTCCACCAAAGGGATTTTCCCCTTGGCGTGTCTAGGTATTGACATCTTAGCCCTGGCGGAAGGAGCCATGTTGGCTCGAACCCAAGCCCTAAGCGAAATTTCGGAGGCAAATAGCGTCTTGACTTCGGCGGCGATTAATTATATTCATTATCAAGTCAAAAAAAGACCGATTCACACTATGTTTTTATTTGATCCTCGACTGGAAAGTTTGGGAAAGTGGTATCGTCAAATGTTGGCCGAAAGTCTAGGAAAAGAGGAAAATTTGAAGAACCAAAAAGTTAATGTGGGGATCACCCCTTCCATTGCGGTGGCCACCAAAGATTTTCACACTATGCTGCAGCTTTATCTTGGGGGTCCCAATGATAAATTTACTACCTTCGTTTATGCTCAAAGTGATGAGGTTTTTGACAAAGCGCGTAAAGGGGTTAAAACCAGTTATATCAAGAAAAACCGCCCTTTCATCGAATTTTATTTGAGTGACGACGCGTCCCCCGCCCCATTTTCGGTAAAATCCCTTGGATACTTTATGCAATTCAAAATGATTGAAACTATGTTTTGGGGCGTACTCTTAAATATCAATCCTTTTGACCAGCCCGAAGTGGAAGATTATAAAAAGTATTTATGACACCCGATATATCAAACCGAAGCCGCGTACTGCTCGGAGGCGTTTTTTTAGTGGTGATCCTGGCAGTTTTTTTTCGTTTTTATCACCTTGACTTTGGTCTCCCCCACTCCTTTCACGCCGACGAACCGGAATTTACCGAATTCGCCATCAAATACACTTACGAACTTCGCAACGTGATCGCCGAAAATAATTGGTACAAATTGGTCCCCATCTCTTATGTTTACGGAACGTTTCCTATTTATGTGTTGACCGCTTTTACTATGGTCTTCAGTAAATTCCACGGGATCACAGGATTGGCCTTTGAAAAAACCGACCTTTTTATTTTTATGCGCTGGTTGGTGGCCGCTGTCTCACTGGTTTTGCTTGTCGTGACGCCCTTAATCTACAAAAAGATCTTCCCCGCTAAAGAAAACGAAGGTAGCGGCGTTTGCCAATTCTTAAACGTAGGCGTGTTAGCAACTCTATTTCTGGTGGCTCTAAATTGGAAATTGATTGTTCACGCCCACTACGTTAATGCCGATATTATTCTAACCGTTCTTTTTGTGCTCGCCACCCTGTCCGCCTTTAAATATTTCGATCGCCCCGCCGACACCAAGTTCACGATTTTAGCGGCGGTATTTTTTGGTCTGGCCATTGGAACCAAAGTTACTGCTCTTCTTTCCGCGCCGCTTTTTGTTTATTTGTTTCTGGCTAAAAAAGATCTGAGAGGGCTCGCGGCCTTTTTATCCATTTCCTTTGGAATATTTATGGTGACCAACCCTTGGGCCATGATCTTCGGAGACGACTTCGGCGCCCGTATTTTTGCCATGTTTTCTAAAGAAGGTGGGTTGGTTTTTGATTCGGTGGATATGCGCCCCCACAAATATCTAGAAGCACTTTCCTTTATGGCCACTCCGATTGTTTTCGCTTTCTCAGTGCTGGGTGCGACTATTGCCCTCAGAGAAAGGAGAAGATTGCCCTTCCAGATATTTTTGGTGGGGAATATCGTGCTTTACTTAGTTTTCTATTCACTACAGTCGCGATTAGTTGACCGTTGGCTGCTCCCCATTATTCCGTTTGTTTTGGTGTATGCGGCTTACGGATTTAATCGACTTTCCCGGACGCTTTCGGCTCAAAAATTAATCCCCCTCCTAGTTGGAATTGCGGCACTCCTTTTGTACGTTAGATTTCCCATACTCCTGCTTTCTCAATTCGACCAAAACACTCCCAAAAGTGCCGCTTACCTTTGGGCCAAGCAAAATATTTCTCCCGAGACCTATAAGTTGGTTATCACCGAAGAAGGGTTAGATCCCATGAACAAATTGCGCGGTTCCACCGACGTTAAAAGGTTTGAGGTTTACGAGACTGAGGGGGCCTACCTTTCTTATCCACCCGACCCGCTAATTTACGACTACGTGGTTCTGTCTTCTAAACCGATGACTTACTTTAAGCGCCCCGAGATTGCCGAAAAGTATCCGCAATATGTTGATAGGTGGTACGAGTTTGAGACTGCAGTGACCGCTTCCCAAGACTTTGAGTTGATCAAGGAATTTGCCTTACCCAAGCCAAACCTAGTCAATTTGTCGGATGTTCGCGTTTATCGGCGGGTTGGGAGCCAGGCTACGGAGTGAGGTCTGACGCTTGAGGGAGGTTTAAAGGTAATCCTTGAGCCGTTTACTTCTGGAAGGGTGACGTAATTTTCGCAAGGCTTTAGCTTCAATTTGTCTAATTCGTTCACGAGTGACTCCAAACTCTTTACCCACTTCTTCCAAGGTGCGGGAACGCCCATCCGCCAAGCCGAATCGTAGCACCAAAACTTTTCTCTCCCTTGGGTTTAAGGTTTCCAAAACGTCTCCGATGTGACCTTTCAAGAGTTCCTGGCTGGCCGATTCGAATGGTGTCAACCCCGTCTCATCGGGAATAAACTCTTTCAGCCGCGTGTCTTCCTCTTTTCCGATGGGGGTTTCGATCGAGGTGGTGTCTTGCGAAATTTTAATTATTTCGTGAGCTTTTTCCACTTCGATTTCCATTTCTTTGGCGATCTCCTCGGGGGTTGGGGGGTGTTCTAGCCTCTGTTCCAACTCGCGCTCGATCCGCTTGAATTTGTTCATAGTTTCAATCATATGCACCGGAATCCTTATGGTACGGGCCTGATCGGCGATAGCTCGGGTAATGGCTTGTCTAATCCACCAAGTGGCGTAGGTAGAAAATTTGAATCCCCGTCTCCAGTCGAATTTTTCCACGGCCCGCATCAATCCGATATTTCCCTCTTGGATCAAATCTAAAAATGACAATCCCCGACCCATATACTTTTTGGCGATGGAGACTACTAATCTCAAGTTGGCGCGAGTCAAATGGGCTTTAGATTTCAAGTCCCCTTTTTCGGAGGCTTTAGCTAGGATTACTTCTTCTTCGGCGGTCAGCAAGTCAACTTTTCCGATTTCGCGCAGATACATGCGAACGGGATCGGTGGAGGTGGGTTTTTCTTGGGTTAACTTCAAAATTTCCGCTTCGCTTATTTCTTCAATCTTTTCGGCGTCTTTTTCCGATTGAATGTCAAAAACTTCGACCCCCGCGCTTTGCAGCTTGTCGTATAGCTGATCCAGCAATTCAATATTTTCTTCCGCCTCGGGAAATAAAACTAAAATGTCGTCAACGGTTATGTACTTTTGTTTTTTCCCTTTGGTAACAAGCTTTTGCATGTTTATTTCCAAGGGGGTTTTCTTGGCGCGCGGTGTCTTTTTTGTGGTTTTTTTGGTGACTCTTGGCATAATTTAGGTTTGTTTTTGTAGTTTTTCCGAAAGCACTTTTAACTTTTTGATCAGCCTCTCCAGTTCTTTGCTATCTTTTTCCATTTCGGCAATTTTAACTCGTTTGGTTAATTCTTTTAGTTTCTTCTTGATCGAGTGTGTTTTGAGCCTCTTTATCGCACTTTGCGCTTCCTTTTCGGTTGGCGGCCCTAGTCCAAAATCCCAAAGGCAAATACTTTCAAAAACAGATTTTTCTTCGGTACCCTTGCCTTTGAATGATTCTATCAGGATTTTTTCACTGAAACTACCACCGGTCTTAAAACGCTTCTTAATTACTTTATAGATATTAGCTAAAGCGTCGCTGGAAAAATCAGTCTGGTCTAGCTTGTACAGAAGTTTTTTAGCAATGTCAAGGGG
This sequence comes from uncultured Candidatus Saccharibacteria bacterium, assembly GCA_964516255.1. Lineage (GTDB taxonomy): Bacteria > Patescibacteriota > WWE3 > UBA101185 > UBA10185 > CAZEWQ01. The sequence goes on along the minus strand of CAZEWQ010000014.1, from coordinate 8,490 downwards.
TTGTTTGCTAATTGCCGCCAAAGTGTATATTTCGGTCTTGGTTCGAGGATTTTCCTTAGCTTTAGCCGGTTTTGGGCCCCGTTTTATTTCTGTAAGGCGGGCCCTTTTGGTCTTAGGGTCCTTTAAAACGGAAAGTACAGTGGCCTCCTCAACATTTAACTCCTCCGCTAGGCTTTTAACGTAATGATCCAAGGTGACTTTGTTGACGATTTTGCCCAAATTGGGTGCCAACTCCTCCAAAATTTTCCCCTTCTCATACGGATCATTCTTGTTGCGGTCTTTTAATGCCTTAGCTACAAAGAAGTCGTAAACGGGAATGGTGTCGGCCAATATTTTCTTAGCTGTCTTGGGTTTGGCGTCGATTAGCTCGTCCAAGTCTTTATAGGGCTTGGGAATAACGGCTACTTTAAGGTTAAAGCCCTCTTGTTCGGCCAGCTCGATGGCTCGGCCGGTGGCAGCAATTCCGGCACCGTCAGTGTCAAAACAAAAAATTAAGTCTTTGGTGTAGCGCGCCAAAATTTTGAGCTGCGATTGAGTAAGTGCTGTCCCGCCGGTGGCCACCACGTTTTTAATGCCGGTCTGGTGGGCTTTTATGACGTCCATTTGTCCCTCCACCAGTACCGCGCCTTCCTTTTTGAGATGGGTTTTAGCTTTGTCTAACGCGTAAATATAGTAACTCTTATGAAAAGCCAAAGTATCTTGAGTGTTTAAGTATTTCGGTTCTTGGTCGTCAATGGATCTTCCGGTGAAGCCGACGATTTTAGTGTCGTAGTCGATTAAAGGGAACATAATGCGGTTTCTAAATTTGTCGAAAAATCCCCCGCCTCTTTTTCTTGGTGTTATGACTCCCGCCATAGCTAAATCCTGCGGGCTGTAGTTTTTCTTGACTAGGGCCTGGTAGAGGGTATCCCAGGCGTTTGGGGCCGTTCCCAGCCTGAACTCTTTTATGGTTTTATCGGTGAGTTTGCGATTTTTTTTAAGATACCCTAGGCCCTTTTTTCCGGTGGGGTGTTTGGTTAATAAATAATTATAAAAATCCGTGGTGAAGGCATTTATTTTGTAGATTATTTTTTTCTTGGCTGTGTTGGGATCATAGGCGGCCTGTTCAATCTCGATTCCTGCGCGCTCGGCCAACATTTTTAGCGACTGGGGAAAATCAAACCCCTCAATTTTTTGGACAAAGCTGAACATATCACCGGATTCCCCACAGCCAAAGCATTTATAGATTTGAAGTTCGGGAGAAACCATGAAAGAAGGTGTGTTCTCGTTGTGAAAAGGACATAATCCTTTGTAATTTTTCCCCGCTTTTTTTAGGGATACGTAAGAACTTACTACATCAACAGTATCTAGCTTATGTTTAATTTGGGAAACGTAGTCAACTTTTGGGTTTGTGTTGGGTGTCACCTCTTTGGTATAACATTTTTTTGGGGGTTTTGGAAGATCGATTCCCTCCAAATAAGTAAGCAGGCCCCGCGCTCCACCTTATTTGCATTGTAGTACGGAGGGATTTGGGGGTAATTTAACGTTTGGCGGAGGGAGTGGGATTCGAACCCACGAGGGGCTTGCGCCCCAACAGACTTTCCAGATCTGCGCACTAGACCACTATGCGATCCCTCCACGCTTGCAGCACCATTTTAACACGGTGGCTTCCAATACAGATTAAAAAACACTTCAATATCCATTTGTGGATAAATATTTTCATCCTTGCTATATCGCTGGAGAAAACTTTTTACAAATCACCGGAATGGCTTATGTCATCGTCAAATTCCTGTTCCCATCAAACCTTGTATACTAAAGGTGTGCAACTGCCTATATATCTAAATTTGCTGCTGCTAACTGCTGCCTTCGCGGCTATGTGGGTGGGGGCGGGTTTTGTTATTTCCTCCGTCGAAAAAGTTTCCAAAAGATTACACCTCTCCCCTTTTACAGTGTCTTTCTTTGTTTTGGGGTTTTTAACCTCGCTTCCCGAATATGCGTTGGGAATAAACTCAGTGCTTTTAGGCAAACCTCAAGTATTTGCCGGGAATTTAGTCGGCGGCATCCTGGTGCTGTTCCTATTTTTGATCCCCTTTTTGGCGGTTGTGGGCAACGGTGTTTATTTAAGCCACGATCTGGGAAACAAAAAGATTTTTCTGGTTTTTTTGGTGGTCATAGCGCCGGCGCTTTTGGTTCTAGACAGCAAAATTAATTTGAACGAAGCAGGACTCATCATTGTACTCTACTTATTTTTGGTTTTTTTCCTCTCCAAACGGAAGTCAATTTTAGAAAGTTTTAGGCACCAGGCACGTAAACGGGCTAAAGCGAGAGCGAATCTTTACAAAGAGGTTTTGACTATGGTTGTGGGGGCCGTGATCATCTTTGTTGCCAGCAATCACATCGTCAAAGAAACGATTGAATATGCCCAAGTGCTGCATATGTCGGAATTCGTTTTTGGTTTAATATTTTTGTCCGTGGGGACCAACATTCCGGAAATCACCATCGCCTTAAAGGCCGTGCTAAAAGGAAAAAAGGACATCGCCTTGGGAGAATACTTGGGTTCAGCCGCTGCAAACGCCCTAGCGCTAGGTATTTTAACCTTAATATACGGTAGTACCTATGAAGTAAAAAACAGTCCTATGGTTATTTTCGCCTTTATGGTTCTAACGTTAGCTCTGTTTTACTGGTTTTCCCGTTCCCGCAACAACATCTCCCGCAAGGAGGGGGCGATTATGTTTGTGGTGTATTTGGTGTTTCTAACTTCCGAGCTGGCTTCTTAGCCGCCAGATTTAACATTATAATTCCAAAAGCCACGACCCCCGCTAAAATGAGTGTAGTTTGAATAACCATTCTGTCCGACACAATAATGCTGATAGCGCCAAAAATTGCGGTGGTTATCCAGTAAAATAAAGCCACTTTTTTGACTGACCAGCCTCGCTCCATTAGCAAATGATGTAAATGTCCCCTGTCCCCGGAAAGGGGGTTTTTCCCCTGCAGAAGGCGTCGGGTCACCGTAACTACCGCATCTAAAACCGGGATTAAAATGATTAAGATCGAAGTGGTAATTTTGCTGTTGATTAAAATAGAGAGTGTAGCGATCACAATTCCGGCGGAAGTGGCTCCAAAACCCCACATTATTCTGGACGGGTGCCAGCTATAAGGGATTAGTCCAAAACCTACACCGGCTAAAATAATGGCCAGCTTGGCGACGTTTAGATATTCCGGGGGGAGGGGGTTGAAACGTAGGGCCAGAAAGGCAATGACGATTCCCAGGACGCCGATAATTCCTGAATACTGTCCGTCTACCCCGTTGGACCAGGACAACACATTTAAGACCCAAACAACCCAAATTACAGTAAAAAGTATAGACAGCGCGGGAACATTAATATCCTCAAATCTGATTATGTCGCCCATTCCGGGCAGATTGGCTAGGGGGTTGGCAATTAGCTCGATGACTACTCCGTGGGATACTACTGTGTAAACAATGACAAACAAAGCCACCAGTCTGACAATCGGCGATTCCAAAAAGCGAACTTTTGACGTGGGACGCGTGTTTTGAAAGTCGTCCACTAGGCCTAAAAGTGCCAACAAAACCACTCCCAACAGGATTCCGATATACAGCGTGTTCATCGGCACCAGCAATAAACTGATTACCAAAAAGCTGATGGCAAAAATGAATCCCCCACCTCTGGCGGAAGGTTTGGACAGCGCCATCCCCGGGTGAGAATGCGCAGTCGGATGAGTCATTAAATTTTTTTCTTCTGCGTACTCAATAAAATAGGGGGCAATGAAGTAAGTGAAACCAAAGGCGGCAAAAAAGGGTAGGAGTAGGCTTACATAATCAGGATTAATTAAGTAGGGAAAAGGTTTTGAGGCGGTATATATGATTCGCAACATCGAATAAGTCAAAAAGAGGTTAAAAAAAGTGACAATGAATGTGATGATCTGGGTTCCGTATCTAAAATAATAAAATCTGACGCCTAAGATTAACACCGTCCCCAAAATTAAAAAACCTAGCGCGATGACGGGAAAAATGGTAAGGGAAATCTTGTCCGCCAACTGGGAAGTTCCCCAAGGGTTGGTATACCAAAGCGGGATTTTTTGGTTTAAATAATCGAGTCTAAGTCTAATGTAAACGTACTGAAAGACGACCAAAAAAAGGTTCATTACCCAAAAAAAGATTAGATTAATGTCCAACAGTGTTTTTTTCATTTTTGTCAGGTCAGGTTGAACAGTTCATGCGAGTTTCGGTAAGATAGTTCGGCGATTTTCTCAAAGGAGAACCCCTTTATTTCGGCTACCTTTTGTCCCACAATTTTAACATTTTTGGGTTCGTTTGATTTGTCGGTAAGGGGCTTTGGAACGTTGTAAGGGCTGTCGGTTTCCAATAAAAATCGGTCGTCGGGCACTTTTCTCACCACTTCGAGCAGGTCGTTTTTGTTGTTGTAGGTGATAAATCCCGTAAATGACAGGTAAAGCCCTAAATTCAACACTTTTTGGGCAAATTCCCAGTCGTAGGCAAAACAGTGCATGACCCCTCTTAAATTTTGATCGGGGTTTTGATTTTTATGTCTGGTTAACGCGGTTAAAACTTGGTTTTTCCCGTTTCGGTTGTGTATCACCATCGGAAGGTCGAATTGTGCCGCCAAGTTTAGTTGCATTTCGAAAAGTGTTATTTGATCTTGCTCCGAGCGGCCGTTGGCCCAGTTGGTGATGTCAATGCCGCCTTCGCCGATTCCCACGATTTTGTTTTCTTGAGCGCAGGCAAGTAGATTTTCCAGTTCGGCTTTTAGGATTTTCAGATTCTTATCTCTGTCGGAATGGGGGTAAATTCCCGCCGTGGCATAAACGCTGTCAAATTCTTGGGCCACTTCGAGGGCTTCCTTACTTTCTTTGATCGAGGTTCCAACATTTATAACCTTTTCTACTCCATTTTGGTGAGCGCGATCCAAAATTCCCGCTGTTTTTTGTTTGTGGCGCAAATTTGGCAGATGGCAATGGGAATCGACAAGCATAATCTATTGTATTCTGGGGAAGAGCGGCCTCTCCGCCTTGATTTTGGGGCCTTTAAACTGGGTTAAGATTTTTTCCGCCGTTGAGGGAAGGAAGGGTTTTAACATCTTGGTAACTGTTCTAAGCTTAGCAATTTCGTCATCTAGAGTTTGTTTAAAAATACGTTGCAATTCCTCATCGTTTGATTCAAGTAGTTTCCAAGGTTCATAGTGGTTTATATCATTGTCTATGCCGGATAGTTTCTGCCAGATTTTTTGTAGGACTAAATCTACGCGATAATTCGTCCAATTACTTAATTGTTCTTGCGACCACTCAACTTTCTCGCCACTGTCAGTTTCAAACTCCAGCCCACTGTTTTCCGCCAACTTAGCAATTCGAGCTACTGTATTTCCCAGCCCGTTGGCCAAATCCGCATTGTAAACTTCTTCAAAGCGTTCAATAGAAATGTTAACGTCGTCCACAATGGGTCCGTGTTTCAAAAAGTAGTATCGCACTGGATCAACTCCGTACTTTTCCACCAGTTCCGTGGGGAGGATAACGTTTCCTAAAGATTTGCTGATTTTCTCACCATTCAAATTAATAAAGGAATGTACATAAACCACATTCGGCAGCCTGTACCCTACGCTTTTTAACATGGCCGGCCACAAAAGAGCATGCCAGCGGGCATTATCTTTTCCTAAAACGTGAATAATTTGGGTATCGTCGTCCCAAAATCCTTTAGGCTCGGCGGCAGTGTAATAGTTAATTAAAGCGTCAAACCAAACGTAAATAACCTGGGTATTATCAATCGGGCAGTCAATCCCCCAGGAAACTTTGTGCTTGGGTCGAGTAATGGGGATATCATTAATTCCGCTTTCGATGAAGGCTAACATTTCGTTGCGCTTGCTTTCCGGCAAAACCAGCAGCTCCTCGCTTTCGATCAATTCCTTCAAAAAGTCGGCGTACTTGCTCCACTTAAAAAAGTAATTTTCTTCGGCAACCTTTTGGATTTCGCGCGTGGTGTGAAACAAACATTGACCAGCCTCATTTAGTTCCGACAGAGTTTTGTGGGCTTCGCAACCCTCGCAGTACAAACCTTCATAGGTGTCTTTGTAAATATCCCCGTTGTCATAAGATTTTTGAAAAAACGCCGCCGCCGCCTTTTGGTGGTCGCTATCAGTAGTTCGGATAAACCTATCGTAAGAAATATCTAAAGCATCCAATTGTGCCTTATCTTTAGCCGAAATTTCATCTACGTGTTGTTGCGGGGGAACATCTCTTTTTAATGCAGCTTTTTCGTTGGTGGTACCGAATTCATCTGTTCCGGTGGTAAAAAACACATTCTCCTCCCCTTTTTCTGACCGAAAAAATCTAGCCAAGCAATCCGCCAGGATCTTTTGGTAAGCGTGCCCAATATGTATAACATCATTGGTATAGTCAATGGCCGTTGTAATGAAAACTTTCTTTTTTTCCTGTGTCATAGCGTCATTTTATCACGAGAACTAGGTATTATAATTGCAGGCTTGTATAATGAGTCTATGAAAATTTTGGTCACCGGCGCCGCAGGATTTGTTGGATCCAATTTATCGGAATATCTGTTGGACCGGGGCCATACAGTTGTAGGCGTAGACAATTTTGATGACTACTACAACCCCAAAATCAAGGAATATCACATTAAAGATTTTAAAGACGACGAAAAGTTTTCTCTGCACCGAATAGACATCTTGGAAGAAAAGTTGCTCCGAGAAGTTTTTGAAAAGGAAGGGTCACTTGATGCAATTGTTCATTTGGCGGCTCGGGCGGGGGTAACGGCATCCATTGATTTTCCGGCTGTTTACGTTCGAAACAATATTGAAGGAACCGTAAATTTAGCGGAACTGGCGGTAAAGCACAATGTAGACAATTTTATCTTTGCCTCAACGTCCTCCATATATGGAGACAGCCCGGTACCCTTTTCCGAGGATACCAACACAGATAATCTCCAGTTGCTGGTCCGGCAGATGAACGAATC
>CAZEWQ010000014.1:0-1501 GCA_964516255.1 uncultured Candidatus Saccharibacteria bacterium | reverse complement strand
TTTAGCTCCCTATCCGGCAACTAAAAAGGCTTGCGAGGTTATGCTAAGCACTTACAACCGAAATTTCGGTCTAAATGTAGGTATTTTGAGAATTTTTAACCCCAATGGGAAAAGAATGCGCCCGGATTTAGCGTTGCCCCGGATGATACGTTCCTGTGAATACGGCGTTGAATTCCCCAGGTTTTTTACAGACGAAGAGGCCGCTAAGACAGGGAGAGACTACTGTTACATTGAACATATATTTGAAGCGATCTCGGCACTTTTACACAATACCGTGGAGTACGAAATATTTAACGTGGGAAATTCCTCGCCGGTGACTTTGACCGAACTGGTGGAGACCGTCAACGAAGTAACCGGAAAGGAAGTTAATGTCGTAACCAAGCCGCGTCGACAAGGCGAGATGAAAGTTACCTACGCTAATATAGATAAAGCCAAGAAGATGCTTAATTACAATCCCTCGACGCAGGTAAAAGAAATTGTTAAATTGTATTATAATTGGTTTATCCAGCAGGAGGAATGGTACAAAAAAGGGGATTTTTGATATGTCAACACTAAACAGAAAAGTAGTATCTATAATAATTCCTTGTTATAACGAGGAGAAAAATATTGACCGCACTATTGACGGTCTTTTAGAAATCGCGGCGGCTCACCAAGACACCCACTATTTCGAAATTATTGCCGTAAACGACGGAAGTAAAGATCGCACTTGGGAAGTTATTGAGTCGTATTGTAACCAACATCAAAATGTGGTGGGAATCAATCAGATGGCCAACTTCGGGCAAAGCGCCGCTTATCAAGCCGGATTTGACGTGGCTCGGGGGGAGCACGTAATTGTTGTTTCGGCCGACCTGGAAATTCCCTTGGAAAACGTGGTGAAAGTGATGGTTTATTTAGACCAAGGGTACGATTTTGTAAATACTAATCGCCGTGCCAGATGGGGCGGTAAAAAAACGAGCGGTAGAGCAGCCAAAAGCGGAATGGCTAATGCGTTAATTAAGCGAATCTCCGGTGTGGGAATGAAAGATCGGGGGTCGGGACTGAAGGGTTTTAGGAAACCTGTTCTGGAAAATTTAAGGTTATACGGAGATATGCACCGCTTTATCCCCGATTATGTATCTGTGTACGGGGCAAAAATGATCGAATTTGACGTGGAATTTAAAGATCGTGATTACGGCGCGTCTGCCTATAAGGGTCAGCGAACGTTTAAGGTTCTTTTGGATCTTTTGACCCTGTCGTTTATGTTGTACTTTGCTAGAAAGCCCTTTAAGTTTATGCCGGGGCGGCTTTTTGGCACCACGGGGGCAGTTTTTGCGGGTGTTGGTGGTCTAATCGCGACCTACATGGCGGTTTTGAAATTTATGGGTGAAAGTATCGGCGGTCGACCTCTTTTTATACTATCAGTGCTTATGATTATTGTGGGTGTGCAATCCATGATGACGGGACTTTTGGGCGAGTTAATTATGCGAATTTACTTTGAATCCTCGGGTCGAAAGACCTACAC
>CAZEWQ010000013.1:0-13665 GCA_964516255.1 uncultured Candidatus Saccharibacteria bacterium | reverse complement strand
TTGTGGAGTTTAACTGCCTAGAATCAGAATCAGCAATATTTGTACCACAAACATAACCCTATAGCAACTAGAACCGATAATGGAGTATCTCTAAAACTTCACCAATTCTCTCTTTACCATTTCGTGATCGATCCTAAAGAACCCTACTTTTTTCAAAAACCACATTAAAATATCTACCGTAGCTAGATACACCGCGTACGAAAACCACAAAAAGAACCTAAAGGTAAAAAAAGCGGTCAGCCCGGCAAATGGCGCCAAAAACTTTTTGTATGGAGCTAGCGCGCTGTCAATCTGCCTATTCACATTGTCCTGCACCTCTTGTTTAAGCTGCTCTTTGTCAATTCCCAACATTCCCGCGTCAACCGAAAGTTGGGACAGGTCAAACTTTTCACTCCAAGCGTCAAGACCCAAACCCTCTCCCAAACTCAAGCCCAAACTATCCTCCAAATTTTTAATCGCTCCGTTAATTCCTTTAAGCTTCTCATCTGCCTCATCAATCCCCTCCTCCACTTTTTCTCCCACCTCTTCAAGGGGGGCGAGCCCCTCATTTACAGCGTCCTCTATGTTTTCTATCTGCCTATCCACCTGTCTATCCACCATTCTGTCGACAAATCCCGAAATCATTTTTGACGGATCAATCTGCTGCGTGCCCTCACTGGTGGCTAAGTAGACTACGAATCCTGCATAGGCCGAAAACAGTAACAACGCTCCCTTGGAAGCAGGACGTAAAACGGTCAACGGACTAACCTTAATAAACTGGTTTTTAAATCTCATTGAAGTAAGTACATAAGCGGAGACGGCCACATATGCCAGTACAAAAATGAATCCTGCGTACCCATCTATATAAGTACTGAAAAATGCTGTGATGGTGTAAGGGTTAAGACTTAGCGGTGTAGGAGGCGGCATCGTAGCCAAACCTAAAAAAGACAGGGTGATTCCCAGGGCGATGGGCAGTGGCACAAAGATAAACTGAAGATTTTTATACCAGCACCCAATGGAAATTGCCTGCACGTAAAGAAGCCCAAGGACAAGGCCTAAAATAACTGCCATATTTTTTGCGGCCGCATACGAAAAGTAATCGGCGGTGTTGGCGTAATATAAAGTCTCTTTGCCGATAAAGTACGCCAACGCGAATAGCATGGCAAAAATGAGCATGCTTTTGACGTAAAAAAGTAGGTCTAGGGTGTAGACAGCGCGTTCCTCGGTGGTGCCGGTCGAACTCGTCGAGTCCGTCGCGGTGGGTTTTGGACTTTTGCGTTGGGGGGTCGGTTTAGCCGTTGGCGATTTGGTGGGAACCGTTTTAGTGAGAGCTGACTTGGTCGCATCTTTCACCGACTGAATTTGAGCAGTGGGCATAGTAGGCATAGAAATATAGTACCACTTAAAAACAGCCGTTGACAAAATGTCCAATGCAGATCATAGTATTTCTATCGATATGAGTTTTTGGAATACCCTTAAAAATCGGCGGAAAGATGGTGGCGAGGTGTTTTTCGCCATGGCCCCCATGGAAGATGTGACGGACACTGTGTTTAGGCAGATTATTTCCGGTTGCGGGGCTCCGAATGTGTTTTTTACCGAATTTACCAACGTTGAAGGCTTGTTTAGCGGAAACGGTGCCGGATTTGACGTGGTTTCCAAGCGGTTGAAATTTGCCGAGGTTGAGCGCCCAATTGTAGCGCAAGTTTGGGGGCTTTCTCCCGAAAATTATTGTAAAGCGGCGAGGCTTGCGGTTGAACGTGGATTCGACGGAATTGATATAAACATGGGGTGCCCCTACCCTGCTGTAATTAAAAATTGCGGTGGGGCGGCGCTTATTAAGGATCCTGATTTGGCGAGGGAAATTGTGGAGGCGGTTATGCGGGGAGTGGAGAATTCGGCGAAAGAAATGGGGGGTAAGCGGATCGGTGTGAGCGTAAAAACCCGGATTGGGTTTGATCGACCGGCTGCAGAGGAGTGGATTGGCTTTTTGTTGAAGTTGAAGGTTGACGCTCTAACTGTTCATGGGCGGACGGCCAAACAGTCATACACGGTTCCGGCGGATTGGGAGACGATTAAAATTTCTGTAGGATTGCGAGATAAAATTTCGCCCGACACCTTAATTATTGGCAACGGGGATATAAAAAATTTGGCTGAAGGCCGCGAGAAAGCTCAAGAAAGCGGTGTTGACGGTGTGATGATCGGGCGAGGCGTCTTTGGTAATCCCTGGGTGTTTAATAGTGAGGTCGAAATTGAAAAAGTAACGGTGCAGCAGCGACTGGATTTACTCTTGAAACATGTTGCCTTATTTGAAAAAACTTGGGGTGAATCCAAAAACTTTGCCATTCTAAAGAAATTTTTTAAGCTTTATGTCCAAGGCTTCAACGGAGCGTCGGAATTGCGGGCAAAATTGATGGAAACCAAGCAGGCCGATGAGGTTGTAAGTATAATAAACGCATGGGAAAACCCGAAATTATCCTAAAAACGCCCCAAGAAATAGAGTTAATGCGTGAGGCCGGCAAAGCTCATGCTAAAGTGACGGCTGAAATTAAAAGCTTTGTTCGTGCGGGCATCAGCACTTATGACATTGAGCAATTTGTTCGTGAAACTTGTAAGAAATTAAATGTAATCCCCGCTCAAATCGGATACTTTGACTACCCCTGCGCCATTTGCGCCAGCGTGAATGACGATGCCGTTCACACTATTCCCAGCACGGATAAGATTTTGCGGGATGGGGATATTTTGGCCGTAGATACCGTGATTAAAAAGGATGGGTGGTTGGCCGACAGCGGGTTTACTCTTCCCATTGGAAAAGTGGACGCCCCCGGCCTTCTTTTGATTGAAACGGCCGAAAAGGCGTTGGCCGCTGGAATTGCAGCTACAACCGTCGGGAATACGGTCAACAAAATCAGCGCGGCTATTTACGGCGTGGCTCGTTCCGTCGGATTGGACGTCTTGCAGGAATTTTCCGGACACGGGGTGGGTCAAGATATGCACGAAGGGCCCAACATTTCTAATGTTCCTAATATCGGCGCTCCCGATGAGGTAGTGGTTTTAAAAGAGGGCATGACTTTAGCTTTGGACACCATGCTGGTCGAACGCAAGGGCGAAATTGTGGTTATGAGTGACGGTTGGTCAACCAAAACGTGCGACGGTAGCCGCTTTGCCTTTTTTGAACATACGGTGGCGGTTACAGAAGATGGTCCGGAAATTTTGACTAGCGGTTGATTAGTGGTTAATCGGCAGGTCGACTGGTGGGCTCCACAGGAATTGAACCTGTGACCTCCTCGATGTCACCGAGGCGCTCTAACCAACTGAGCTAGGAGCCCCAAGACTTTTTGGCTTTCATCACCTCGTCCACGATTCCGTAGGCTACGGTTTCTTTGGCGTCCATCCACCTATCGCGCTCAATATCACTCAAAACTTTTTTCATGTTCTTCCCGGAGTTTTTGGCTAGGGCTTGGGCGAATTGTTCCCTTAGTTTTAACATGTGTCTGGCTGTAATTTCGATATCGGTTGTTTGACCTTCTGCGCCCCCCAAAACTTGGTGGATCATGGTGTAGGAGTTAGGTAGAGCAAATCTTTTTCCTTTGGTTCCGGCGCACAACAAAACCGCTCCGGCGGAGGCGGCCAAACCGACGTTTATAGTAGAAACAGAATTCTTGACGTGTTTAATGGTGTCATACATGGCCATTCCGGCGTAAACCTCTCCTCCGGGGGAATTGATGTAGATGCTGATATCCCGCGAGGGGTCCTTACTTTCTAAAAACAACATTTGGGCGATAAAAGTGTTGGCCATGCCTATTTCGATGGGTCCGGTGATGAAAACTATGAAATCCTCTAGGAGGCGGGAATAAATGTCATAAGAGCGCTCGAAACCGCCCGGATTTTTTTCGACTACTATTGGGATCAAAGTGTTATTTTGCGTTTTCATTTTCTTTGGGGGTGTCGCTTTCCGCTGAGTCAACGCCTTCGCTCGCAGGCTCGCTTCGGCGCTCCTCCACTTCCTCAATTATACCCTGTAATAGCTTGTTTTTCTCCAAAATACTCTTGATATAAAGCCTTTGAGTAGGGTTTTGCATTTTTTCGGCCGCTTCTTTATCTCCCACGGCGGCGATCATTTCATCGATGTCTTTTTCAGTGGCTGTGACTTTTTCAGTTTTAATCAAGTGCGCTAAAGCAAATTCAGCCTTCAAGTTCTTTTCGGCGATTTTTGAGTAGTCCCCCTGGAGCTGCTCTTTGGTTTTATTCTGAGATTTCAAATAATCCTCCAACGAAAGTCCCACTGCCTGAGCCTGATCTACCAAGCGTGAAATGAGGCTATTTCTTTCATCTTCTACCAACATCTCGGGCAAATCGCACTGCGTATGTTTAACAATGGTATCGACCACTTCATTGGTGCTTAAATTAATGCGGGGTTCTTCCAGCTTTTCTCCTTTGGCCAGTCGCTCGGCGTTCTTTTGCTTATTTTCCTCTGCGGCTTTTTCCACCTGTTTTTTGTGCGATTCCTTTAAATCCTTTTTAAAGTCCCCTACTGTCACTTCAGGACGTACAGCTACGGTAGCTACGAATTCAAAGTTTTTTTCCAAATCAAACTCTTTTATCTCCACCCGCGGATTAGAAATGGGCGCAATCTGCCGTTCCTTCAACACTTGCACGTAATATGTCTGCAACAAATCGTTTATAACCTCGCCGTGAAGCTTAGAAACATCAGTTTTTTCTTTGACCACGTGTGCCGGCGCCTGTCCCTTGCGAAATCCGGAGATCTCCGCCTCCCGCACCACTTTTTCAAACCGCGCTTCGTAGGCCTCCTTAACCTTTGTATTGGGCACGGTTACGGTTATTTTTAATGTTGATCTAGGCAGTTTTTCTATTTGGACTTGCATATCCGAGATATTTTAACATGAAAATGTACGTTGGTGTGCTACGCCGTTGTTGTTACAGCACTTCCTTGGGTTTGAGTCTGTTTTCCAAACCGCTATTGGATAATTTTCCCAAAGAGCGTCTTGTGCCCGGTACTTTTTCTTGCCCTTTCCTCTCCTCCTTTTCCTGTATTTCTTTCTCCATGCGTCTGTTAAACTCAGTTTGTGGCTCTGTTCTCCTCCCTTTGTTGGCTGCTTCTTGCTCTTCTGAGCCGCGGAACTCCGATGTCAATTCGAATTTCATGATTAAGCACCCCCCTTCTGAAATACCGCCAGCGTTTCCTGTGCTGTTTTTTCCCAAGTATATTCTTTTGCCCTTTGCAGCCCAATTTGAGCCTTTTCTTTGTCCGTTGGCTCAATAAACGCCCTAGTAAATGCATTCTTTATTTCTTGAGTGTCGTGGGGATCAACAAAAGTAGCCACACCCTCCCCCATTTCCCGATAAGCAGGAATGTCCGACACGATGCAGGGCGTTTCGCAAGCCATGGCTTCAAGTAACGGTAAGCCGAAACCCTCTTCAAATGATAAGTTTATAAACGCTGTTGCCCCACTTAAAAGCGCTGGAAGATCGCCGTCAGGGACCCTTCCCGAAAATAATACGTCCTTTTCGATGCCGTGTTTTCGGGGGGCTGCCAATGACTCTGCAAAAAGCCAGCCCCTTTTTCCGCAAACGACCAGTTTTGGGGTGATAGTGCTGGGATTTTCGCCGATTTCCGCGGTTTTTTCAGTGGTGCCCAATTCTTTTATCGACTGAGCAAATCCTGCTATGGTGTTGGGCAGATTTTTTCTGGGCTGAATAGTGGATACAAAAAGAAAATATTTGGCGCCCGTCAGATCATACTTTTCCTTTATTTTCACCACTTCTTCGTCGGATCTCTGATAAAACCGCCCCCCTACCCCCTCGGCGATTACGGTAATTTTTTGAGGCGAGACCCCCCAATTTTTAGCTAAAATGGCTTGTTTTGTCGCCTGCGAGGGGGTTATTATGGTGTCTGCATGTTTTGCTGTAAATTTAATCGGCCAGGCTTGAAACAGCCGTTTGACGGGGTTTTGGTATTGAGCCGAGTACGTGTACTCTAATCCGTGGATCATGGCTATTATTTTGGTTTTGGCAAATCTGGGGAAGAAGAGCTTTATAATCTTTCGCAATGCTGCGGTGAGGGGTATGGTGTGAACCGCCGTAAAATATACATTTGGAGGATTTTTTAGCAGCTCTGCTGCTAGGCTAAGGTGCGTCCAGGAAAGATATTTTTTTAGAGTCGCGTGGGCGAAGTTGGGATTGTTTCCTGTTAATTCTTCCAGCCGTTCGGGAGGTGGGGTCTGCGTTAAGTAGATGGTGTAGGTATTTTCGGTGTCTGTTTGGGCCAAAGCTTTAATTAGGTTTATAGTGTAATTTTCCGCTCCGGCGGGGGTTTCTTCTAAGATTTTTTGTCCGTTAAGGGCGATTTTCATAAGTTTATTTGGTTGATTGCAATTCGGTTACTGCATTAAGATTATACCAAGTTTGGTAGTTTTGGATGTTTGAAGTTACGTTAACAATGGTTATTTTCTGGTGGGCGAGGTGGGAGTCGAACCCACACCCTTTCGGACACGGTTCTAAGCCGTGCGCGTATACCAGTTCCGCCACTCGCCCAGATTTTAAAGTTTAAAGTTCTCTACTCTAGCACTCACATTTTACCAGTTTACGCAGTCTTTTTATCTAAACCGATCGTATAAACAGGGCAGGCGGCCCTTAAGGGCCGCCTGCCAAGTTGATTACTATTTAATTATTATAATGTCCTTTCAACCTTGTTCATCTCCTCAACGAAGTAGTTGACAGCAGATAACCACTTTGCAGAGTTAGGAGGTGTATAAATCGGTGCAATTTCCGCCGGAGTATCAAACCCCTTAGAGAAATAGTTTTCATTAAGACCCTCCCCTACTGTAACAATGGCTTCGTCAAAGTCTTTAAACCTAACGGTTTGAGTTCCATATACACCCCATCCAAAGGGGTTATAGGAGTTGTCAGGCAAAAACTTACCACACGTAGACTCAATACAAGAAATTGCCGGCAATAGCTTATAGTCAAGTTCATATTGGTCGGCAACCTCAACAAAGGTCTTAGCGTGAGGTTTCAAAGGAGATTTGTATTTTTCAAGGAACATTTCCAAGGCCAAAACCCTGTCAATTTTTCTGGTCGTTAGGGTCTGGTCTTTGGCCCCTCTAACTTCGACGGAATTTACCTTTGTGCCGGTTATGGTTGCTACAACAACAATAAATAAGGCAGGTAAAACCGCCGATATGGCGGTGAAAAGTGTTCTTTTCATCTCTCTATTATACCCCATAGTGTGGTGCTTTTCAACTTAGATTGGGGGTGTTTTGTGGAGTCTTACTCATCCTCGTAGCCTTCGATCACATCTCTAAAATGAGCAATATGTTCGCACCACGATCCCTCGGAAGGAGGTGTATAAATCTTTTCAATCTCGCACAAATCGGTTACCCCTTCAGAATAAAACGTATTTCCCATGTACTTGGAAACCACCTTTATTCCGTGTTCCCAACCGTCAAACATATAAACATTGTCGCCATAAACTCCCCAGCCCCAGGCGTTATAACTTTCCTCGGTATTTTCCTCGGTGGCCTCTTCATCTTCCGGCACCCCTTCCATTAAGGGTTTAGGGGTCACCTTTCCACAACTTGATTCCTGGAAACCAATTGCAGCCACCAACCAGTAAGGAATGTCGTTTTTATCTGCTTCTTCGACAAAAACTTCTCCCATGCCGGCTAATGGACACTTGTAAACTTCAAAAACTTTATTTAATACCTCAGCCTTGGAATCTTGACCGAAAACCCGGTTGGAAACACTTCCCAGCACCAAAGGCTTAGAAGCAAAAACCGAATATTTAGGCAAATATCTGGGGCTTGGCTTAGAAAACCCAAAAAACATCATTAGGCTAATAAAAGCCGCCGCAAAAATAGCGGAGGCGACAATATGCGAACGTGCCGATTTGGTGAAACCTCCCAATGACTTTTTGGCAACTTCTACTTGTTGTTCCATTACCCTACCAACGGAGCCTGATACCGAGTAAGCGGGAACTTTTTTAGGGGCTTTGGAGAGATATTGGGAAAGGGTTTCTGTTTCTTGGTTGAGTTGGTCTACCGCTCCCTTTTCCTTGGTTTCTTCGGCGCCAAGCCAAGCCAAAGATGAAATCGACTCTTGGTTAAGTTTTGCCGCCCCGGATTTAGCGGGCGCAGCTTGGGTAACAGGTTTACCACCAATCTTAAAAACATGTCTCTTTGGGCTAGGTTTAGTTGGTGCAGGCATGGCAGGCTAATTACAATCTAACAGAGATGTTAGCGGGTATCAAACAATTTGGGTTTTAATTTTAGCCTG
The DNA here is from genome assembly GCA_964516255.1 of uncultured Candidatus Saccharibacteria bacterium. Taxonomy (GTDB): domain Bacteria; phylum Patescibacteriota; class WWE3; order UBA101185; family UBA10185; genus CAZEWQ01. The sequence goes on along the minus strand of CAZEWQ010000013.1, from coordinate 5,394 downwards.
TTTTGGCGTCTATCTAGGCGAAATTTGCGTAGTTCTTTCCTTAAATTTTTATAATCGGGGATCATTTCTGCCACCCATCGCCAAAATTTTTTGGAGTGGTTGAATTCCTTTAGGTGACATAATTCGTGGACGACGACATAATCAGCCAGTTTTTCAGGAAGATAAATGATTTTATAATTAAAGTTTAAATTTCCCAGGGAAGAGCAGCTGCCCCATCGGGTTTTTTGGTTCCGCACGGAAATTCTTTTGAGCCGGACCCCGTACATTTCGTTAAAGTGGGTGATTTTGGTGTGCAGGAGATTTTTGGCGGAGTCTTTGTTTTTGAGATAGTGTTGGTGGGTCATTGCGGAAGTTTTTCATACGGTCTGGTCGGGGTAGCCCGACTCGAACGGGCGGCCTCACGCTCCCAAAGCGCGCACTCTACCAACTGAGCTATACCCCGACAATTTGGATATATAAGGATAGTTTAACAAAAATATGGCTAGGAGGGGGTTTTAAGGTGATGAAATGGTCCGAATCTCTCGGGCCTAGACAAGACGGGTAAAGTGTCAACTGCAACTATCTATAACTACAACTCCGGCTTAAATTCCGCCAAAACCACCTCAAAGGGCTTAGACTCATAAACCAGTCTCGAATTATTTATCAAATCAATCACATGAACCTTAAAAGTGTAGGCGCACATCTCCTCCATCACGCAAGCCGGTACATCCTCGTCATCTTTATCAATATCCCGCGAAATCTCGGAAATAACAAAGACGTTGTTGTCCAAAAAGTAAGCGCGGTCAAAGTAACAATGGGCTTCCAGCGAGCAGTCCAAGATTCTGGCATCAATGATTTTGTCGTCGCGTAGTCCGTAATAGTGCACTTGATCGGGAGCATATCCGTCTCTGGCTATATCGCGATAATCAACAAACCCTCTCTCGTTAGGCGAAAAAATAACTTTTTTAATATCTTTGTGGTCTTCAATGTTTTGCCAAAATTCCTCTCGTTTCCCCTCTTCGTCCAAGGAATAAACTTGCATCCACTTAGTGTTGTAAATTTCGTTTTCTTCTTTAAGTCTAAATTCATCAGCCTCGATTTCCAGATCTTTGTTTTTTAGATTGGTGATCCAGCGTTGCCACCTTCCGTGATTTTCAACTTTTTCGGGGATTTTTGATCTGTCAACGGCGTTTTGCTTAACAATATTTATATAAATCGTCGCCCCCACTAGAATAAAAATGGCCGCCGCCAGCGCAACTGTAACCTTATCTTTGGGGAATTTGTTCAGGAGTTTACTCACGAATCTATTCTACCAAAGTCTAATCGGAATATCCTTCGGCCTGTAGTTTAAACGCTTTGGCGTAGTACCCGTCTTGGCCCATTAGTTTTTTGTGGCTGCCTTCCTCAATAATTTTTCCTTTTTCCATGACGATTATGCGATCGGCGTTTCGCACTGTGGAAAATCGGTGCGAAATAATAATGACCGTTTTACCCTTAAAGAATTTATAGATCTTGTTGAAAATGTTGTACTCGGAAACCGCGTCAATCGAAGCCGTGGGCTCGTCAAATATAACCAGCGGAGAATTTCGGTAGAAAAATCGTGCGATCGCCAGCTTTTGCCACTGACCTGTACTTAGTCTCACTCCCCCTTTAACCTTTTCGTCCAAGATCTGATCGAATTTATCCGGGAGCTCTTCAATAAAGTCGATTGCATCCGCGCTGATGGCCGCTAGTCTAATGGCAACCTCGTCAACGGGTTCTTCGGATTTTCCGATGTAAATGTTTTCTTTAACCGTGAGTTGGGGGTGTGTGTTGTATTCTTGAAACAAAACCCCCATATTTTTGTACCAAGTATCGATCTTTATGCTATCCAGATTGATGTCGTTTATCTCTATCTCTCCTTTTGTGGTTTGGTAAATTCGCGCGATTAGTTTAACCAGGGTTGTTTTTCCGGCACCGTTATGCCCGACGATGGCAACTTTCTCCCCCGATCTAATCTTTAAGTTGAGGTTTTTAATTGTGTCAGTTTCAGCCCTAGGATACCTAAAGGTTACGTCCTTAAATTCTATTTTGGGTCCCTTCTCAAGGTCAGGTAGTTTTTCTTTGCCGTCTTTAAATGAGGGCTTAGTTTGAAACAGGGTGTATGTATCTTTTAGCTCAATAGAAAATTCCGCAAGGTCGTTTACACCTCTAACTAAGTTTGACGTAGAGTCTCTTAAGTTACTTAATACTCTTATCTGAAAGTAGACATCCCCGACGCTAAGTAGTTTGTTCATAAGGCGTATAAATATTTGTACATACCCAACAAGCACAGCTGTTTCCACCAAAAACAGGGAGGACCTGTTGTATACTCTCCACGCTTTAAAAATCCTTAATCTTCTGGTGTTTGTCCATTCTCTGAAACTCATGAACTTTTTGTCTAAAAACCTAAAGGCTTTGGAGAGGTTTATTTCTAAGAGCATTTTAGTGTTTGCAAGTTGCCCTGAGCTATAGCCGGCCAGTCTTGCTAGTTCCGTGGTGGCAAAGTCAAATTTATAGACGCGTCTCCGATATTTTTTGTCTAGTAAATAATAAGGAATATATAAAACCAACAGAATGGGTATAAAGATGGGCATAAACACATAAACTAATACGAGGGAAGTGACCAACTGAACACTGTTAGCCACAAACCCGGCCAGATCTTGAAGATACCAAACTACATTACCTAGATATCGCTCCGCCCTGTGTATTTTATCGCTGATGTTAGGTTGTTCAATTGTCTGTATACCCAAGTTGTTTAGTTTAGTGTAAAATGCCTGCCTTATTCGTGGTCGTTGCGTGATACGTAGTGCAGTTAAGGAATATGTGTGCATAAGGTTAACGAGAAAGTTAAAAAAGTTATAGGCAAAAAGTATTGCTATATAAGGGTACAGTTGTTCCACTGAGGCATCTCCTGTTTGGGTCATGCCAATAATCTTGTCAATAGTCTTGGCGAAAATTAATGTGTTAATCAAGGTTTGAAATTCGCGTATTATGTATGAAGCAAAGTAAGTAATGGTATAGAAAGGGGCAATACCGTATAAAAGCTGAAAAGCCCACTTGGATATTGATAGCAGTTCTATCGGTTTAACGCCTCTGTCCTCAGCCTCTTCATTACGCTCTTTAATCTTTTCTTCAAAGTAGGCATCGCTATCTTGTTTCTCCTTTTGTTTTTTAGGCATAGGCCCTCTTATTTTGGAAGGGGAATAATACTAATATATAGCATTATTTACGCTATTTTGGAAGATTCTGGTCGAATTTAATTCTTTTTTAAAAACGCTGTCTCGGTAGGAAAATTCACACGCCTCCCGCCCGTACCTTTCCACTTCGAGTGTGTCGGTATTTAAACAGGAAACTTCGGTGACGGTGTCTTTTACTTCCTGCCTGTAAGCGCCGATGTTTTGAATTGGTGCTGCCCCCCCCCGTTCCGGGGATTCCCGACAAATTTTCTATCCCGGCTAAGTTCTTTTCGATACATAGGGTAACAAAATCGTCCCAAATTTCTCCTGCGGATGCTGTTGCGATAGTGAAACCATCTTGAACCTGCGAATCTGACTGGGGCTTAAACTCGATTCCGCGAGTTTCCATTTTTATAACCAGCCCGTCAAACTCCTCGTCGGAAATTATTACGTTGCTTCCCCCGCCCAAAACAAAAAACCTCACTCCCCTACCCTCGGCCCACCTCACCGCAGAAATCACATCTGCCTCCGTTTGTGCCGCGACAAAATATTTCGCCGCACCCCCAACTTTAATGGTGCTAAATTGAGATAAATTTACTTGATGCTGAATTTTCATAGGACCTGAAAATCCCTTTGTAACTTGAGGGAAAAGGTATAGTTTTCACACTGGGAGTACTCTGGCTTTTTTAACCAACTCGGACTGTTCTCTATTAGCTTCTTGGGCGGCCGCTTCTATTATCTGTTTCTGCTCCTTCAGGGGAAACTCAAAGAAACTTTTAGCCTTCCCCTTATTCTTTTTTCTAAGTAGTGTGATGTTCATTGGATTATCCTGTCAAGTAGTGATTCAGTGTAGTTCATTTTAATACAATTATCAATTTTTTCCACATCCAAATATACTTTCTTGACCTTGTTCTCGAAATTTTTTGCTACCACTGCGAGAAAAACCCTAGACCCAAAAAGATCTTTGACTTTGTTGGTGCTCTCTTTTGCTGAAAAGAAAGATTTTAGAAAAACCTCCTTCGGTACAGGTCTGCCTTCTAACTTTTCTCTCTCTTTTGTAAATTCCCAAGCTAATTTGGGATCTTGGTATACGTACATTATTCCCACCTTGTAGCCTTTTTTGAGGGCTCTTTTTACATTGTCGATGGCTTTTGCCTCATTGGCAAATGTGGCATCTATTATGGAATTTTGCCGGTTATGCTGCGTGTAATCTACCAATTTTTCGACCCCTAACGCGGCCGCAGCCTGTACTTCGCTGGAATTTGAGCCCGTGAACTGGGGAATTATTTCCCTGATCTCGTCAGCGTCGACCCTAATAATGTTCAGATCCTTTCCCTCTACTTTTTTAATGAAGGCTTTAGAAAGTTCGGTTTTACCTGCTCCAGGGGATCCTGCCATAAAGATCGTAAAGGGTTTGTCGGTAGGAGGAAACCTTTGAATATCCGCAAACCGCATTACTAAAAGTTTCTTGTTCTTTTTAATGAACTTTATTGCTTCTTTGGATGTGTTTTGAGGAATGGACATTTGTTTGGCGCCCCCAGAGAGATTCGAACTCCCAACCTCTCGGTCCGAAGCCGAGCGCTCTGATCCGTTGAGCTATGGGGGCAAAATTGCTACCATTAGGTAAGTTATCTAAGTTATCTAAGTTAGCGCCCCAATTATATCGCGATGAACCGATTACAGCAATTGCTACTACGCAAAAAAACCTATATTTTCCTTTACGCCCTGTTTTTGGTTGTTGTCGCCGTCTTTGTCCATTTAACCTTGAATAGTGAATCTAAAGTTAAAATTTTGGAAAAGGGTTCGGAAAAGGAGGTTGAGGAAATAAAACCTGTGCGTGTGACCGTGGTGGTTGATGACGGTGCCGCTCAAGTGACGTACAGATTGTCCAAAGACGCCCAATTGAGAAATGTGGATTCGGTGATGGATGCCTTGCAAGCGTTGAGGAAGGGTTCCGGTGAGGCGCCCTTTAGTTATGAAAAGCTGGAATACACTTATGGAACCGAAATCGATAAAGTAAATGGTCTCGTTTCCCCCGAAGGATTTAAGTGGGGCATTTTCCTCGGCTCCGGAGAGGTGGTCAACGACATTGAGGATTTAAAGTTGGAAAATGAGGGGGTTTATACCATAAAACTTGTGGAGATATAGTTACTCGTACCTCAAAGCCACAATCGGATCCATTTTACTGGCCTTGATGGCTGGGGCGACACCAAAAATT
>CAZEWQ010000012.1:4928-13794 GCA_964516255.1 uncultured Candidatus Saccharibacteria bacterium | reverse complement strand
TCATACGCCGCCACCATGGCAGCGTAGACCTTTTTCTTGACTGCCGCCTTATAGATAGCATTGGTCATCCCCGCTTGATCTGGCAGGGTCACACCCAAATCTTGGGCGCATTTCTCGAAGTCAATCTTTCCTGCGGTTGCCATTTTACCCTCCTTAGGTAGGTTTATGGCTATCTCTAATAACAAATTTTCAACGTGCTTACGTGTCTAATACACTTTTGGTTTTTATCCTGCGCCCATTTTACTATAAGATCAATCCTCTGTCAATGCTATAGGGCTATGGGTTTAGCACTCTTCCACAAACTATAAGGTACAAATAGCACTACCCAAACCACCTACTATAAGTCTAACCTACGCACCCCACCTCCTCCAAAAATTTCAAACCACATCATAATAAACCTCACCTATCCCCGCCCTCATAATCAAAAACCTGCAAAAATACAACTCGCATCGCTTGTTAATTTTTTCTTTTCCTGTAAGCTAAAGACATATCTTGCTTCTCCTGTCCAGAAGCATGAACTCATCAAAAAACATTCTGTGGTTGCCGCCACAAACGCTCCTTGCGGGGTGTTTTTTGTTTCTGTACTATAAGCCACCAAAAACGCTTGTCTTCACTCAAATTCCATGCCAATATTAACCCTAGATTAGGGAAACAACCCAAAATGACCACGAAAACAAATACTGCCAAATTGATATCGATTTTTTCAAGTTTTTTACTCTTTTTCCTGTTATTACTAGCGCTATCCACAACCGGCACAACCAAAAAAGCGTGGGCGGAGTGCGCCGGAGGAGGACAGGTCTGCGGAGGACCAGTGGGTTGCTGCTCCGATGATGATTACTGCGACACCGATCAAGTACCGCCACGCTGCGTCCTTAGTGGAGGTGCCGGAGGAGGAGGAAGCCAAGTGGAAACCGCCGTAGCCAACCCTTTAAGCCGCTTCGGAAGCCTTAGCGAAATCTTTGGCTTCGCCGTCAACCTTCTTATCGGCGTCGGCTGGTCGTTGACTCTGGTAATGCTGGCCCTTGGATTTATTAAATATGTAACTTCCCGCGGAGACAAAATAGCCACTGAAAGCGCGCAAAAAACTATAACTATGGCCGTCGTCGGGGGCGTGGGGCTACTGATGGTTATGGCTATACGGGCAATTATATCCAATATTCTGGGCGGAACAGTCAACAACGTCGGAGACGATATAGGCGGAAACTTAGTACCCTAACCTAACCTAACCTAACCTACCCTACCCTAACCTCACTTCACCTTACAAAACAACATCCGCCCCGCTTGCGTCTGAATCACCTTAGAAACCACCACCTCCAACTCCTCCCCCACCTTCTCGCGTGCCCCTTCAATTACTACCATCGTTCCGTCGTCTAAATACCCTATCCCCTGGCGCTGTTCTTTTCCTTCATGAGCAATTTTCACTCGCAGTACCTCGTTAGGCAAAACCGGCTGTTTCAAGGCTTCCATCAACTCATTAATATTCAAAACCTTCACCCCGTTAACCTTAGCCACCTTATTCAAGTTAAAATCCAGCGTCAACACCTTGGCTTCATATTTTTTGGCCACCTCCACCAAATCGGAATCCGCCCCTTCATTACCGGCACTCACCGAAGGAATAAACACTTTGACATGCTTTTTCAGGGTGGCTAGATTATCCAAACCGCGCCTCCCCTTCTTCCGTTTGTCATCAAAACCGCTGTCCGACAAAAGATGCAGCTCGTTAACCACGGATTTCAAAACACTAAGATCACGCAAAATAAAGCCGGCCTCGGCCAAAGACACCACTCTTCCGTCAATTAACACTGATGTATCAACCAAAATAGAGTTTTTCAACCTTTCCGCCAACCTCTTCTCCGTATCTTTTTCCTTTTTAGTCGCCCGATCCTTTCGGGCATCCGACATTCTGGAAGTTTGCTGCGACCAAAAATTGGAAACGATGTCCGTCACCGTACGAATTATCAAGGTTTCCGCCCACTGTTTAACTTTAAGCAGCCACAGCGGAATCAAAAAGAATCCTATTAGTGCCGCAGCCACCGCCGCCAAATATTGGATTGAACACCTGTAATCCCAAATCGTGTCGTCGCACTGCACGTACGCTTTGGCTATGGTATAGGCCAAAAAGGCTAGACTCCCTCCAATCAAAATTCGAATCACAAACCTAATTTCCCGCGCCGAAAACCTGCGACGGCGCTCCGGCTGAGAAGGCGTTTCAATCGGACTTTTTGCTTTTTTACTTGGTTTTTCGAACATATTTTATCGCCCCCTCCACGGAAGAAATACTATTTGGGCCTACAACCTTATCGTACCCCAACCTCTTGGCTTCTCTCACCCTTTTTTCACCAAACGAAACTTTGCGGACTTCACCCAGCAACCCCACTTCACCAAAACAAGCTACCTTTTTGGGCACGGCCACATCCTTGATCGAAGAGGCAATAGCCACACAAACCGCTAGGTCACAGGCATTTTCGGTAATTTTGAACCCTCCGGCCACGTTTACATAAACATCGTAATTCCCTAACTTCAACCCACACCGTTTTTCCAAAACAGCTATTAGCAGTAGAAGCCTGTTAGTGCTAAGACCACTGGTTGTCCTTCTTGGGTAGCCAAATGATGTCTTCACCGTCAACGCTTGAATTTCAAAAAGTAAAGGTCTTTGACCTTCCATAACCACCGTTACACATGATCCTGACGCCGTTTCGCTCCGCTCGCTCAAAAATAACTCCGACGGATTAGTGATCTCGCGCATTCCCGACTCCTCCATCTCAAACACCCCCACCTCGGAAACCGGCCCAAACCTATTTTTAGTGGCCTTCAAAATCCTGTAAACATGCTGAGAATCGCCCTCAATATACAAAACTGTGTCCACCACATGCTCTAAAACCTTAGGCCCGGCCACTACCCCTTCTTTAGTCACATGTCCCACCATCACTAGCGGCACCGATAACCTCTTAGCCAATGTCGTCAACTTTTGAGCCGAACCTCTAACCTGACCCACCGACCCCGCCGGCCCCATATAGTCACCGGAACTCAGCATTTGAATAGAATCAACAATAATAAGCGCCCCATCCCCCTGTCCCTCCAGTGCGGCTACCACCACGTCTACATCCGTTTCGGCCAGCATATACATGTTATCGGCCTGGTAATTCATACGCCCGGCGCGAAGTCTTATCTGCTCGGCGCTCTCTTCTCCGCAAACGTAAACCACTTTATCCGCCACGGAAGCACAAATCTGCGTCAAAAGGGTACTTTTACCAATCCCCGGCTCCCCGGAAATTAAAACTACCTGTCCCGGCACAAATCCCCCGCCTAACACGCGATCAAATTCGGAAATCTTAGTTTTTAATCTTTTTGGAGTCGTGGAAATTACTTTAGACAAAGGCTTAAGCTGCCCTACCAACTTAGCGGCAGCCCCGGAACCGCCCGTAAATCTCGAGCCAAGACCTGCCTTTCTCACGGGCGAAACTACAGTCTCCACCAAGCTGTTCCATTCCCCACATTCCGGACACTGCCCTTGCCACCTTACCGTTTCACCGCCGCAACCCTGACATATATATACGGTTTTTGCCTTAGGCATAGCAACCTAATCATAACAGATGCTCTGTCCAATACCATTACACTAATGTCTACTCTCACTAGACATTACCCCACCAGCAATCTAAGATTTCTTGGATGACTTGGGTTCCTTGGGTGGCGAAACAACTTCCATAACCAAACCACCTCTCTCAGAATCGCCTTTCCTAACGCCCCTCCCCTTTTCAACGCTACATTTTACTACCAACGGCCTTTTTTTATTTTCCAGCAAAATTTGGGCAATCGGATCTAAAAACTCCCGCTCAATTGTCCGTCTCAATGATCGAGCACCATACTCTTCTGAGTACCCCACCTTCAGCAAATAATTTTTGGCGGTTTTAGATACCTTGACCTGCACTTTTTGTTTAGCCAAAACGTGCAAAACTTCGTCAATAAGTAAATTTATTACTCTAAGTTGATTCTTTTCCGACAACCGTGCGAATATTATGGCTTCATCCAAACGATTCAGCAACTCGGCACGCAGGTTTTTCTTTAAATGGCGCTTAAGTCTACCCTTAACGGCCTCGTCGGGCACAATTACATCTCCAAATCCGATTTGAGGATCGTGCAGTAATTCTGTACCTAAATTGCTAGTTAAGACTATAATGCTCTTAGAAAAATCGAAAACCGACCCCTTGGCATCCGTTAACTCCCCTTCTTCGAGTATCTGCAACAGGATGTTTAGCACATCAGGATGGGCTTTCTCGATTTCGTCAAATAAAACCACGCTGGCTGGCCGCTGAGAAATTCGCTCGGTTAGCTGGCCACCCTCACCATATCCTACATATCCGGGAGGAGCCCCCACCAACCGCGCAACCGTGTGTTTTTCGGCAAAATCACTCATGTCCAATCGAATCAAAGACTTCTCTCCCAATTCCTCATCAGCCAATACCTTCGCGAGCTCTGTCTTACCAACACCTGTAGGTCCCAAAAACAAAAAACTTCCCACAGGACGCTTTCTAGGGCGTAGGCCTAATTTTGCCCGTACTAAAGCCTTGACTAGGGCATTCACAGCCTCATCTTGACCAATAATTCTTCTTTTGATCCTAGACGTCAGCGAATTTAGGGAACGCAAAGTAACTCCACTCATTTCCACACTTCCATCCCCCTCCACCCCAAAATCTTCCAGCGCCTCGTCCACTTCCAAAGTGGTTAACCTACAAGGCTTAGGATTAATAAAGTCCCCTTCAATCAAAGTCAACTTATCCTCAATCTTCTTTAAGGCCTTACGGGTTTTTACCGCTTCATCATAAGTCATATCTCCCACCTGCTTATCCATCTTACGTGCCAAAAGAAACGTTTTATCCACCAAAGTTTTGTATCGCTCCGGGACCTTGCTTTTTTTAACCAGCAATCGAGTACAAGCTTGATCCAACAAGTGCAACCCCTTCACCGGAAACTTTACTTCCCCAATTTCCTCTTTAGCCTTGGTATAAACGTACTTAATTACACTTGTAGGAATCTCCACATTGTGGAAACTGGCTAAATAGTTGGCGTTGGCTGCTAAAATGTTTAAAGTGGTGGCCTCATCGGGTTCGTTCACCTCAATAACGGTAAAGCCATTCAAAATGTGATCATTCTCTGCGGAAATGCGGTCGTACAGGCCATTATTCATAGAGGCTACAATTCGAATGTTGGCGTTTTCAATTGCCGCCTTAAGCATGGTAAAAAATAGCGGCACTGTAAACCCTGTAACCGTCGAGAAAAACACGTTCTGCAGGTCTTTTAGATGCACGATTATTCTTCTTTGGCCTTTTAACTCTTCCACCAAGCCGGCTAGACCGAAATCCCCTGCTCCTTTACTCAGAATGTTGGTCATAAAGGATAGTAAATCGAATTGAACGACCTGGTAGCCGATTAAAGGCACCGGAACGTCCAAAGAGTTCATGTTACGAGCTAAAAGTTCGACCAGGCCTTCTTTACCTACCCCGTCATCCCCCACCAAAAGCACGTTGGAATTGTGCTGTTGCAACAAGGCCGAAACCAAAGCGTGATAATCCTCTCTGAAAACAGTAGGTCTATCCAGCTCCCGAATGGCCTTATAATTCAAGTTTTGGGAATAAACGTCCAAAACAGGAGTTCTTCTGTCGGCTACACCGGGAATGATATTGGGAAACACACCTATTTTAACCAGTTCTAACTTCATCCTGTCATAATCGCGGGAATGGGCAAGCTTAAGGGTGGCCAGCAACAAATGTTCGGTGCCCACATAGGGGTTTTCCAGTTTTATAGCTTGATAATATGCCTCTTTGACCAGTTTATGGGGGTCGATTTTGATGCTTTTTTTGAGATTTGCCGGCGGGAAAGTCTTTAGTAGCACCGACCCTATTCCCGATACCTCCTCAATTAAGGAGGTTATTTTTCCAGCGGAAGGTTTTGTTGGAGCCTTCAGCCCTGAAAGAACCGCCTGAGCCCTTTGACTTAGCTGGTTTAGTGCGTCTGCTTCAAATTCTTCACTTTTTGACTTTTTAGCCATTTCTTCAGGCGTTTTAGGCACTTTGGGCCTGTCTTATGCTTAAGGCAAGCTTTTGGTTCTCTTTGGAAACTTGGGTAACCATCGCTTCAACTTTGTTCCCCTCTTCTAAGGGGCCCACCGTCTCAGAAACGTGCACTAATCCGTCCAAACCCCTCTCCAGATTGACAAAAGCCCCAAAAGGAACAACTTTTGTAACCGTTCCTTTGATTTTGGTTCCAACGGGGTACTTTTCCTCTACCTTCTCCCAAGGATTGGCGGTCAGTTGTTTAACACTTAAGGCCAATTTGCCCGTTTCGTCTTCGGAACCAATAACTTTTACCGTAATAGGGGCTCCCACTTTATAGTAATTTCCGGGGTGGCTCACCTTTTCCCAAGCGATTTCGCTAATATGCACCAAACCTTCTACCCCGTCCAGATCAACAAAGATGCCAAAGGGCATGACACCGGTCACAATTCCGTCCATGTCGTCGCCGATTTTAATTTTGGAGAGTTTTGCTTTTTTGTCCTTTTCGGTGAGGGAAGAAACGGCGTCTTTTTCCGATAGTACCAAACGATTTTTGGATCTGTCGGCTTCAATTACCTTTACTTTGAGGGTAGTGCCGTGTAATACAGTTAAAGAGGTTTTAAGCTCGGCCTCGCTACCGGCCGCAAATCGGGCTAAATCGTTGGCAAAATGTCCACGATCTAAGTGGGAGAGGGGAACGAATCCGCGGAGGCCTAGGCAATCGACTAAAAGACCGCCTTTATTATATTCCAGCACGATGGCTTCCAAAGTTGAGGAATTTTTGAGTGCATTTTCGATGTCGGTCCATCTGCGATCTTTTTCCGCGCGTTTAAGGGATAAAACTACATAACCTTGCTCATTTTCGGCTTGAACCACGGTGGCTAAAACGGTGTCACCGGGTTTCAAATTTTTGTAATATTCGGTATCTTCTCCCAATTCCACCCCGGAAATGATTCCTTCGGATTTGGCGCCGATATCTAGGAGAATTTCCTTGGTAGAAGCCGAGACTACCACTCCTTCAACCACGTCGTTTTGCTTAAATTGCTTGACGTCCACTCCGTGCTCTTTTAGGAGCTTGGTCATCACTTTATTTTCTTTTTGTATCTTTATCGCTTTCCCCATACTTGAAAACAAGATCCCGGCGACGACCTATCTTCCCGGAAGGAATCCAGTATTTTCGGCGCTGATAGGTTTAACTTCTCTGTTCGGAATGGAAAGAGGTGGGTCCCTATCGCCATCATCGCCGAGATATTGCCTTCAAACCGCAACCACCCCACTCCAAGGAGTTGGGGGCTACAAGTACCCTAAAAACTGAATGGAAAGCCGCAAAAGGGCTTAAAGCCCCCTGCATTTTCGAGCAAAAAGAGTCAAGGTCAAAAAAGAGTCGCAAACATTAGTACTGCTCGGCTGAACACATTACTGTGCTTACACCTGCAGCCTATCAACCTAGTCGTCTCCTAGGAGTTGCGTCCCTTGCGGGAAGGATTCTAATCTTGGGAGGTGCTTCGAGCTTAGATGCTTTCAGCTCTTATCACTGCCAAACGTAGCTACCCAGCTATGCTTCTGGCGAAACAACTGGTACACCATTGGTTTGTTCACTCCGGTCCTCTCGTACTAGGAGCAAGTTCCCTCAGAATCCATACGCTCGTTGAGGATAGGGACCGATCTGTCTCACGACGATCTGAACCCAGCTAACGCGCCACTTTAATGGGCGAACAGCCCAACCCTTGGAAGGTGCTCCCCCTCCAGGATGTGACGAGCCGACATCGCATTTAATCAACTATTTCTAGTTGCACTGACTATATCTTCATCCTCTTGTCTTTAATACCATTCTTCGGCGCCATTTACAGGCTCCGATGGTCTTAAAGAGTAGGAGTCGGCGTATGATAGAAGTTTAGTTCCTGATTATCAGGTACCTCCTATCTCTCCTCCAACAAGTTCTAAACTGTCGGAGGATCAGTCGATACGGGGTCAAGAGCAAATTTCTTTGCTCTGACTTCCCACGGTATTGTCCTTTGACTTGATACTAACCCGAAGGTTATACGAAGTCAATTAGGAGTTCACCGTTATTAGCCGAATTTTTGGTATCGAATTACTTCGATAGCACCCCAATATGTCATTTCAAGGTGCCAAACCGTGCCGCCGCTGTGGACGCTCGGGCACGATAAGCCTGTTATCCCCGGGGTAACTTTTTTCCGTTAAGTTCCGGGCTTACCACTAAGCACTCGGAAGATCACTAAGCCCTGCTTTCGCACCTGCTCGACTTGTAGGTCTTGCAGTTAAGCTCCCATATACCTTTACGCTTACAGCACCATTTCCATCGGTGCTAAGGGAACCTTTGGGCTCCTGCGTTACTTTTTAGCAGGAATCCGCCCCAGATAAACTGCCCACCAGACATTGTCCTCGTACCGGATAACGGTACGTAGTTAGGCTCACTATTGCAAAAGAGAGGTGTTTCATTGGCGCTATCTCCGAAGAGACAGCTCCCTCCTACGCTAAACAGTTACAACCGCTTGCCAATGCCAAGCTACAGTAAAGCTCCACGGGGTCTATTTGTCCGTCAACGAGTAACCAGCATCTTCACTGGTATTTCAATTTCACCGAGTCCGTGATCAAGAGAGTGCTCAAGTCGTTACGCCTTTCGTGCGGGCCGGAACTTACCCGGCAAGGGATTACGCTACCATAGAACAGTTATAGTTACTGCTGCCGTTCACCCGGGCTTGAACCAAGAGCTCATCCTTACGGAATCACCCCCAATCTTAACCTACGGGCACTGGGCAGGCGTCGGCCCCTATACATCCCCTTACGGGTTTAGC
>CAZEWQ010000012.1:0-4918 GCA_964516255.1 uncultured Candidatus Saccharibacteria bacterium | reverse complement strand
ACCTTTGAACAATTATAGTTATTGCTGCCGTTCACCCGAGCTTATGCCAAGAGCTGCCACTCCGCCGAAGCGGAGCTTCACCCCCGGATTTAACTTACGGGCACTGGGCAGGCGTCAGCCCCTATACATCCTCTTACGAGTTAAGCAGAGACCTGTGTTTTTGTTAAACAGTCGCTTGAGCCATTTCTGTGCCCCCTGCCAAAACTATTCAAGTGTTGCCACCCGAATAGCCCCAACAGGGCATCCTTTTTGCGAACTTACGGATGTAATTTGCCTAGTTCCTCGACCACGGTTCTCTCGAGCCCCTTGGTATTCTCTACCCGTCTACCTGTGTTGGTTTACGGTACGGATACCATAAAACCTCCCTAGAGACTTTTCTAGGACGCAAAACTCGGTCGGATTGAGCTTTTTACGGCTCTTTCTGCCGGCTCGTGTATACGCCTGCGCGGATTTACCTACGCAAACTGACTTGCCTTCCGGACTAAAATCCATAATTAGCCCGACCTATCTCGCGCCGTCCTCCCATTGGTGTCGCCACACAAGTGCGGCGGCGGTTTTATGGCAGTGCAGGAATATTAACCTGCTGTCCATCGACTACGCCTTTCGGCCTCGCCTTAGGACCGACTAACCCTCCGTTGACTGACATAGCGGAGGAACCCTCGGACTTCCGGGGGAAGGGGTTTTCACCCTTCTTATCGTTACTCATGTCTGCATTATCACTTGATGAAACTCCAACGCACCTTACGGTAACGCCTTCACAGTCGCATCAAAGCTCCCCTACCAC
Source organism: uncultured Candidatus Saccharibacteria bacterium (assembly GCA_964516255.1). Taxonomy (GTDB): domain Bacteria; phylum Patescibacteriota; class WWE3; order UBA101185; family UBA10185; genus CAZEWQ01. Next base: position 4,134 of record CAZEWQ010000012.1, on the reverse strand, counting down.
TTGCCGGTATCCGAAGATACCAACAAATCCACAGCTTCGGTTCTTTGCTTGAGCCCCGTTGAATCGTCGGCGCGGAATCGTTTAACTAGTGAGCTGTTACGCTTTCTTTAAAGGATTGCTGCCTCTAAGCCAACCTCCTAGCTGTCTAAACAATTCTACTTCCTTACCCACTAAGCAAAAATTAGGGACCTTATCTGGTGGTCTGGGTTGTTTCCCTCTAGTAATAGGAGATTGCCCCCTATCACTGACTCCCAATCAACACCTTTGCGCATTCGGAGTTTGGTAAAAGTGGGTACCCGAAGGCCCCATCTCTTTCCAGTATCTCTACCTCACAAAGGCTATACGATTGAGGCTATACCTAAATATATTTCGGGGAGAACCAGCTATCGCCGTGTTCGATTGGCGTTTTACCTCTAACCACAGGTCATCCGAGCATTTTTACACATACACCGGTTCGGTCCTCCAGCATGCTTTCGCATACCTTCAACCTGCCCATGGTTAGCTCACACGGCTTCGGGTCTAATACCAAAAACTATACACTGCCGCAAAACGACAGCAACGCCTTTTAAGACTCGGTTTCCCTACGCCTCCCCCAGTGTGTGGGTTAAGCTTGCTTTTGGCATTAACTTGCAGACTCATTCTTCAATAGGCACTACATCACCCGGCCGAAGCCAGGCTCTGTAAGTTTGTTTGTACACGGTTTCAGTTACTATTTCACTCCCCTGCTAGGGGTACTTTTCACCTTTCCCTCACGGTACTAGTTCACTATCGGTGTCTTTGCGTATTTAGCCTTACCAGGTGGTCCTGGCTACTTCACACAGGGTTATACGTGTCCCATGCTACTCTGGATCAAACTCGAAAAGGCATTTCGGTTTCGAATACGGGGCTATTACCCTCTACGGCGCAACTTTCCAGTTGGCTTCTTCTACCAAAATACTTTGTAACTTTTCCGCAGGCTCTAGACCCGCATAGAGTTTGTCCACACCCCCGATTACTTTAAAATAAATTAAAGCTCGAGTTTGGGCTTTTTCCCGTTCGCTCGCCGCTACTAGGGAAATACATAAGTTGTTTCTTTTCCTTCAGCTACTAAGTTGTTTCAGTTCGCTGAGTACCCTTCACACTGCCTATAGCCCTCTCCGAAGAGATGGCTTTTAGCAATGGATGACCTTGCATTACTACAGGTTGGGTTTCCCCATTCGGAAATCCCCGGCTGATAGCGCTTCTTGACAGCTCACCGAGGCTTAACGCAGCCTAGCACGTCCTTCATCGGCACAAAGACCCAAGGCATCCACCATGTACATTAAGTTCTTTTTTGTCCAAGTAAACCGACGGATTAGCCTAAGCTTGCACCGCGGTTTTATGACTCTTTGAGATCGAAATTGAATTTCGCGGCGCCATTGACAGTCGCCGCAATTACTTTCCATTCAGTTTTCAAAGTACTTGTTGAGGGTCAAGCCCCGCAGGGAGTGAGCCTCAAAGTTGGTGGACTTGGCGAGATTCGAACTCGCTACCTCCGCGTTGCAAACGCGGCGCTCTAACCAATTGAGCTACAAGCCCGCGCCACTTTATACCACGCTGTCAAGTCCATATTTTATTGTTGTCGTGAGAACTAGAGCTTCGTTAGTAAATTTAATAGCCGAAGGTGGTTCTTCCCATTCCGTGGAGGAAATTTATCAATAAATAGGGGAAAAGTCAATACGGGAAAACGGGGCGGCAAAGGAAGAAACAAAGGGCAAAAGAGGTTATAATTTGTGATATCATACGTTGCATTGGAGGCACGCGGAAGCGAGCGCCACTTTGCAAATTGGGGGTCAGTAGCTCAGGGGTTAGAGCACTTCTCTGATAAGGAAGGGGCCGGTGGTTCGATTCCACCCTGACCCACCAAAACTCATACTTTCCGTAGTTTTACTCGTAGATGTAGACTGGGGTACCGATTTTCGCCCAGTTAAAAAGCTCTAAAGAATCCTTTTTGGTTAGCTGAATACAGCCGCCCGTGGCGGGGCTCCCCATGGAACTGGGGTCGCGCGAATAAATGTTGCCCGCCCCGTCCATGTGGTAGGGAATTTCGTGAAAACCAAATCGATATCCGCTGATGGTGCCGATGGGCAAATAGTTGGGCATATACCAACCTCCAAAGTACGAAATAGTCATTTTTTGCTTGCCCAAAATCGCGTAGTTGCCCACCGGCGTGTCCCAAGTTAGGCCGGTGGAGATGATGTAAGTTTTGACCAGGCGCCCTTTTTCGAAGCGATATAGACGTTGTTGTGATTTTACAATTTCCAGGTAGACGTCGTGCATTTCACCGTTTGTTTTGGGGCGGCCCTCGATGGGCAAGATCACCGCGTTGTTAACTTGATAGTCGGTCGCGCGGAAAAGCAAGGCTCGTTGGATGGCATGGGCCGCCTCGGTCTCAATCAATTTAACGTCCTCGCTTTCGTAGGCTTCCCCCAACTCGTCCAAATAATCCGCCACTTTTTCCACCGAAATTACCCCATAGGTAAATCCCCCACGCGGCTCAATTTCAACAAATTCTTTTATATCCTCTTTGGAAATACTTACAGGACTCCCTCCATACTTTATCAGCAAGGGAAAGGAAATACCCTCGATTAAATCCAAAGTTTTTTGTTCTTGAGTAGCTGTTGCACCGTCTTCTCCCGCTACCGCTTTTAATCTGATTTTAGGATAATCCAAAAGATTGATAACACCCGCCGATGAAGCAAAAACCTGTCGATCCACAGAAATTTTAGTTCCGGGTGCCGGCGCCCTAAACGAATAATCCTCAAAGGAAACAATGGTATTTTGGGCCACAAATTGAAATTCGCTGTCCAATTGGGCTAAATAAGCGTCCAACTTTTCCTTGTCGATAACAATGACGTCGGAGCGGTCCGAACTTCTGGTGGCGACGGGGGTGCAAAATAATTGAGGGGTTTTGAGGCGACACACACGAGTGGACTTTAAAAGGCTGTTTTTGTCATAACTAATCCCGATTTCCAGGGGAGTGACCGAGCGGCTGGCGCTTTCGATATTAAAGTAGATAGGCTCATCAAATCTTTTGTCTAAAAGGGTGGTTCCTTGGTCTGCGGTAAGTCCGCCTAGGTTAATGCTTCCAACCTTAGTTCCGTTCTTGAATGTGGACACGCCGTCAGAGTTGAATCCGAAGATAACAACGGCGCACACGCTGGCCACAATTGTTGCGGCAAGCGTTAGGAGCAGTTTTTTTCTCACAAGTAAATGGTAGCAAAAAAGAAGGGCTCCCGCGAAGCGGGAGCCCTCCAAATAATTACTTATTAACTTTTACTTAACATAGAACGGGTCCAAAGTTCCAATGGCCAGCAAATACCCTTCAGGTTGCCTTAGGATGTTGTCGTTTACATACTCAAACTCCCTATAAGCACACACAAACGGGTCGTGCACAATCAAAGACTGAGCATTTTCACCATCAAAGCCCTTCATTCCCACAGCCACTAGGGCGTGTCCGGTAAATCCGTCGTAGTTCTGTACGTTCAAAACTACCGGATAACCGTCATTTAGGACCTTAAAGATCTCGGCCGGGTCGTTTTTAAAGGACACGGCCTGCTCACCAAAGGTCAACGGACCATCATTCAACTTCATAAAGTACCTACCGCGCACATATACGTTGGCAGGCAACTTTTCAATAACATCAATCAACTCAAGGTCGTAACCCAAATAGTTAAGACCCATGGTTAAAGCGGCAGGACCACAAGCGGTAGTCGTATAAACTACTTTTTGATCCTCCGGAAGGTCTTCCATCTGGTTTACGTACGGCACGTTTAAAACTACCGTATCCTGAGTTTTCTTTAGGAACCTGCTGTCGCCCAATTGAGTGATAAATTCACTCCTAGGAACCATAGCATTTATGCCTTCCACCATGGGGCTATTAGCCACCACAACGGAGGTTATTACTGATAATACAGCGTTTTGTAAGATCATGTCTCCTCCTTTCTTACCCCACCATTATAGCATGCTATGGGTTATTTCTCAAGGTGGGAAGGGTGGAAAAAACATGGGAATCTGGGGTTTAATTTGGTAAAAATAGGCAAAAGAGAGAGGGCTCAAACCTTGCGGCAAAAGCCCTCTGATGGGTAGGTCTTGTTTCGGGGAGACTCACGGATC
>CAZEWQ010000011.1:0-14359 GCA_964516255.1 uncultured Candidatus Saccharibacteria bacterium | reverse complement strand
TTTCATATACTTTCGGGGTTTCCCTCAACTCTCTCCTTGGAACGGGTTTTTCGCCTTCCATCCTTCCTTCTCCCATCACGCCATCGCCCACTGCCCTGCCCTCTTCCGCCATATCCTCTCTTTCCTCCTCCTCAACCGCCACTACTGCCACCGGAACCACAGTAGACGTCTCCGGCGTCGGTGTCACCACCGGATAAGGAGTTTCTCCATAAGCCTTTCTCACCTTGTTAACGTATACCTCTACGTTGAGATCCAGCCTGTCCACCTCTGGCAAGTCTTCCGACGCACCAAGATAGTCTTCCAACTTGCGCCGGCTCGATGTTGGAGTCAAAGCAATCAGTTCCTGTTTAACTACTGCCAGATTTTGATACATAAAAACCGAAGGGAGCACCGGATCTTTCCGCCATATACGCTCCGTGGGAGAATGGACCACCCGAACAAAATTTACCAGCCATTGATCCATTCCTCTCTCCTCAATGGGCACAAAGGCAAACCCGATACCCAAAATACCCAAAATCGCGGCTATAGGAAACTTAAGAATTCCGATTATGCTGGCGTAGGCTCCATAGGCTAATCCCAAAAAGACCAATAAATAAACGAATTGACGAATAGTTAAGTCCCCAATCAGCTTAAACTCCACGTCCATGAAATTCTGGGGGACAGCGTGCTGTCTGTGCGAGCCTTGTTGTTGCTGTTTTTCTTCAACAGACATCAGTGTATATTATCATCTTAAAACCACATTAAACGTTTTTGTTTTTTCTAACACTTCTTCCAGGCGGACAAACCCGTTACCGGTCGCCCCATCTTGCCCACCTCTAATTTCCATCCCAAAAGGAGCGTCAAAACCGAAAATAATCGGGTCCGCTCCCGTCCCCGGCTGTTTTTGCCAAACCAACCGATACTCCTTTTTATCATTACTTAAGGATAAACCCGGAGGCAGGTCGTAAGTAAGAACCAGTTTTATCTTGTGCTTTGGTTCCAACACAAAACTAGTCTCAAAGGAATCGTAATTTCCCACCTTAGACACTTTTACATTATCCAAAATAGTATCCTCCAATCTTATGCCATTGGGATCTTCGTAAATTATCCGCGCCCCGGTCAGCTTAGAGCCACTTTGAGTAATTATCCTAACATAGTCGGTATACGCACCCCCCGGCCAAGAATCATTTTCTCCGGTGTGGTTGTAATCAAGCGCGAGCACTCCTCTCAAAAGCCCGTCCCGCGTCTTGGCTGAAACTTCATACGTGTATTTAGGCTTTACATAATAATTAGCCTTAGTTCCCCCTAAATTGGAATTCACCACATATAAAAAGTCGTCAGAGGTGGTTTCCAAGCTGCCATCCCAGCCGTTTGCTTTTAAGGTTCCTGCGGCTGAACTGTTGGGTAAATATACTAACAAGTGTTTTTCATCCAGACTGGTAAAAAGAGCGCTCAAAAGTTCAGGCAGATCACTCTTGGGCATGGCAAACACTTTCTCCAGAATTTTGCTTCCCAATAAGGTCAAAAACGATTTTTTCTGATCGGACCCTTCTTGATAATTAAATTCACTATAATATTGTGTCCTTTCGTACACATTTTGAGCATTAACTTCTTCGTTGTAGGCGGCTAAAAACACCGGTCCCACAGCTTCTAACAGATTTTGGGTAAAGTACAGATCAATACCAATCACCCCGTCAAGATCATCCCCGGTGACTTTGTTATAAAGCATTTTTATGGTCTCGGCACTTCGGGTGAAATCAGGGTCGTAGTTAGCGTTTCTAAGGTAAAGGCGTTCTTCCTGCAAAAAGTCGGCCAGCTCTACGGGCGGTGGAACCTTTATATCTTTTACATCTATTTGCCCGTCAGGATTATATATGTCGTCAATCACCAGATTTTCGATTTTTCCGCGCGTCAATTCTAAAACGGCATAGGAACCGATGAAGCCGCCGGTGGGGCGAATTTCGTTGGAGTTTTGGAACAGAATTAAGTATCGTTTGGGTTTATCTACCCCCACCAATGCCGGAATTTCGCTAATCAACCCTTCGGATAAAGCCAGTGCCTGTTCGGTTTTTACCAAGAGACCCGCATATGTTGTCAGGTAAGGCTCAAACTTTTCGGGGAAGTAGTCGCTGTTGACATACTTATAATCGGCCGTGGCCAGCATAAAGCTGCTTTTGGCCGTGGCGAAATCGTTTATAGCCTTTTCGTACTCAACTTCATCGAAAACTCCGGTGGAGGTTGGTCTTATGGCTTCCCAAGTCGATTCTAAGGGGGCGGAGGCTTTGGAAATATTGTAGGCGGCCTTAGAAAAGTGCGTCGCCGAGCTTAAAAGTTTCGCGTAGGATACAAATTCATCGGATTTGCCGGTTATCTTAAACATCCAACTCAGGCGGTAAAAGGAGTTTTGGGCCCGCTCCAAATTTTCGTAGGCAGAAAGGGCAGACTTTTGCGCTCTAACGGAATCGAGGCGAGCCAAATGCATGGGAAACTCCTCAAGCCCCGCTCTTGCCTTTTTTAGCCCTGAAACCGTTTGGAAAACCGGCAGCCCAATAAACACTGCTATAGCGGCAAGTGCAACCGTCAGCGGCAACAAAAGGGAAAGGTTGATGCGAGGCGGCGGTTTTGATGACTTGACCTTTTTAGACCCTGGACGAGGCCGGATTTTTTTCACCAACATCCCAAAGGCCGAGGGGTGGTCAAAATCCCCACCCAAATGGAATTGAGCACGCTTATCTTCTTCTGATTTTTCCGCACCAGATTCCTCTGAAGCCGGTGTCGCAACCTCTTCCGCCAGTGACATCATAGACTCCTTTTGCCCGTGCTGTTGCTTTTCGACAAACTCCTCTTCCTTTTTTGCCACCAGTTTATAAGGCTTAAAAGAGTGTTCGTTGGGGTCATATCCAAAATGCTCCAAGGTTCTGATAATCCCCTCCCTAAAAGGGACCTTAATATCCCAATCAATTTCGTGTAAGTTAGAGGTGTCCGGTACGTGTGCTTCCACCCTTTCTTTTTTAACCGAGGGTTTAAATTTGACGTCAACCAATCCGTGAGCAAGTCCTTTCAGCAAAAAAGCGGTTTCCAGCACGGTAGGGGATTCGTTTGGGACCAGCGAATAAATTTTCCCGTTGGTGCCTTCGGTAAACAAACACTTAACCAACCCTGAGGCAGCATCGTTTATATATAAGTAATATTCCTTCTCGATGCCTTCTCCGTAAATAGCAATGTCCCTTTTATCCACTAGGTTTTGGATAAAACCCCCCAAACTGCCGCTGGATTCCGGATCCATCCCCGGCCCGTACACTTCGGGAAGGCGGGCGATTCGCACATCGGTTTCATACTTCTTGTAGTACTCCCACGCCACTGCTTCGGCGAATCTTTTGGCTTCGGTATGAGAGTATTTCTTCTCCTCGACGTCGGTGAGACCAAAATAATTACTCATCTTGGTTTGAGACATCTTTCCTTGGTACACATCGATGGAGGAGGCCAACAAGAACTTGGCTTCGGATTTGGTAGCCAACTCCAGAAGGTTTTTGGTACCCAAGGCATTGGTCATGAGGGCATCCAAGTCTAGTTCTTGTTTGGAATACAGGTAATCTTCGAAGCCGGCCAAATGGAAAATATAGTCAACGCTCTGAATTTGTTGAGGAAGGCCTTTATTTATATCACACTCGAAGAGGGCAAATTTGGGGTTTTGAAGGAATTCAGAAACGTTCTGGCGACTTCCGGTCTTAAAGTTATCTAAAACTACCACTCGCGCACCTTTATCCAAAAATACTCTTACAAGACGCACGCCAACGAACCCAGCACCACCGCTTATTAACACCGTAGGTGCCATGGCAGATTTTTTGATTACTTTATTTTCAGGCATTTGGGCAGCTTGAGCCTTTAGACCTTCTTATGAAAATTACGTAATTTTCTAATATAAAGTGTACCTGATCTCGGGGGGAATTACGAGCAGTTTTGAGTGGGTTTGGGTTGAGATTTCAGCATAATTACTATATATTAGGATTACGATGGAACTAAAAAGCATTATAATTACACTAAGCGAAAATTATTTGAAACTGCTGATCTACGCCGGAATGGGTGCCGCGGTGGGGCTTGCCATTTATTACCTTATCCCCCATAAACACTTTGCCTCCGGGTCCCTGCATATTGCACATACAGTGGAAAGCGGCGGAGGTAGATACTTTACTTACGAAGGATATTACGGACAACAAACCTCTCAAATGTACACCGCCACCGTTCTGGGAATACTTGAAAGCACCGATCTTAGGGCCAAGACTTTAAAATCTTTGAGCAAAGGTATCAACGAAATCACCTTGAGAAGGCTCAAAAAAATGGTCCGCGTTAAAAAGGCGGCACCCGGTGTGATAACGGTCTCAGTAAAGGCGGACACTTCCCAAGAAGCACAGAGAATTTGGAAAGTTTACATTGAGGAAGGGATTGTTGCCACACAGCTTTTAAATATTGAGGGGGATCCTAATTTACAAGTTTCACCCATGAGCACAGCGCCGGTAGTAGAAAAACAATATCGAAGCCCTTATGTGGATGGATTTGGGGGGTTGGTGTTAGGGTTTTTCGTCGGAGTTTTTGTGGTAGCGACGGAAAAGTATCTGGTTTCTATTGGTGTCGGCGTTGGTCACGTAAGTGTAAGGGCCAGAGGGAAAAGGAAATGATTGGCGCAGGAACACCGGCAGTATCAGCAGACACGGCAGAGGTTTGGACTCTAAACACAGACGGGGGTGCCCGCGGAAACCCCGGCCCAGCCGGAGCAGGCGCCGTACTCACCAATCCTCAAGGGAAAGTGGTCAAAAAGGTCGGAAAATATCTGGGCACCTGCACCAACAACGAAGCAGAATACCGCGCGCTAATTTTAGGCCTTGATGCTGCAATTAATTTAGGAACCCGCCATCTCTCCTGCTACCTAGATAGCGAATTGATTGTGAGACAGCTAAACGGCGAGTACAAGGTCAAAAATGCCAACATGAAAAAGTTTTGGGCCATAGTAAAAACGCTGGAGGGGAACTTTGAGTCAGTAAAATATTCCCACATTCTGCGCGACAAAAACGCCCACGCTGACGAAATCGTTAATCAAGTTTTAGATGGTGAATATAAGGTACAATAGCGACGATGCCATACGAAGGATCTCGCCAGATAATTTGTGAAACCGCCATCAAAAGAACGCTCGCCTACGCGGCGGTGTTTAAGTACCCTTTAAGCTTTTACCAACTTGCCACCTACTTGATTTCTGACCAAGAATTTAACTATCACTTTCTTACCGCGGTGCTTAAAAGCATGATCAAAAATAAAAGGGTGCAGTTGCAAAAGGGGAAGTGTTTTTTGCCCACGGTACGACCTTTTAGTTGGACCACGCGGGTCAAAAATTCTCGGGAATTGCTAAAGGAAACGCAATTGGTTTTTAGTTTGTTATCGTGTATTCCCTGGATAAGGTTGCTGTGTACAACGGGATCAGTCGCCGCCTATAACGCCGAGACAAGAGACGACATTGACGTGATAGTGATAACTACTAAAGGGCGGGTTTGGATTACTCGCTTTTTGGTGGTTTCATTTTTGAAGGCGGTGGGTAAATATTGGTCTAAAAGATCTCCTGCGGGAAAAATTTGCCCCAATATTTTTATTGATGAAGATTCTCTGGCTTGGGACGGGGACAAGAAAAATTTATATATCGCCCATGAAATCGCCATGATGCAGCCGATTATCGACCGCGACGGAACTTATTTTAGATTTATGAGCAAGAATCCGTGGGTTTTTGGGTATTTATCCGGGTTTAAAGTCGATTGCGGCGGAAAAGGGAAAAGGCCGCACAGAAAAATTAGTGGTTTCGTGAACTCTTTGGAAAATGTTTTCATGGCAATGCAGCTTGTGTACATGAAAGGTAAAAAAACTACGGAGGTGACCACCAAGGAGGTTATTCATTTTAACGTTAATGACAGCACTAAAAGGGTGTTGTCCAGATATGAGAAACTAGCCAGTGGGAGAGTCAGGGCTAGAGTTGGGGCCAAGAAAAGAAAGAAACGCGCCTAAGTAAGTAAGAAGAACCCCGTTTCGTTACATCATGCCTGGCATGCCGCCCATGCCACCGCCCATTCCGGCTGCAGCAGCAGCAGCGGCGCCTGCGCCGCCGTCATCTTTCTTAGGGGCGTCAGCGACCAAACACTCCGTGGTTAAAAGCATGGTGGCCACACTCACCGCATTTTGCAATGCGCTTCTGGCCACTTTAGCCGGATCAATAATCCCAGCTTGTACCATATCAACAAAACCCAAACTCATAACATCGAACCCCCAGTTAGGATTAGGCTTCCTCTCATTTTTCCTCATTGATTTGTCTACTTGTTGCATTCCTCCCAGAATCAACCCCGGGTCTACCCCCGCGTTGCCAACAATCAGTCTAAAAGGTTTATCTAAGGCTCTAAATAGAATATCCGCTCCCGCTATCTCTTCATCACCTTTCAGCCCTAACTTTTCAATAATAAGCTTCGCTTCCTTTGTAGAATCTTTCACACACACAACCTCTCTAGCTCTGAGTAAAGCAACTCCCCCACCCGGAACAATCCCCTCTTCAACTGCAGCTTTGGTTGCGTTAACAGCATCTTCAACCCGCAATTTCTTCTCTTTCAACTCCGCTTCGGTGGCCGCACCAACGTTTATTACCGCAACTCCGCCGGAAAGCTTTGCCAATCTCTCCTGCAACTTCTCCCTGTCATAATCACTGGTAGTTTGCTCAATTTGTGCTCCAATTTGCTCAACTCTGGCTTTTATAGCCTTTACTGTGCCCTTTCCACCCACAATGGTAGTGTTGTCCTTATCACAAACCACTTTTTCCGCGCGCCCTAAATCTTCAACCGTAACGGAATCCAACTTGCGCCCTGTTTCCTCACTAACTAAAGTTGCACCGGTTAAAATAGCAATATCTTCCAGCGTAGCTTTCCTGCGATCACCAAATCCGGGGGCCTTCACCGCCAAAGCATTAAAAGTCCCGCGCAATTTGTTGACCACCAGGGTGGCTAAAGCTTCTCCTTCGACATCTTCGGCAACAATCACCAAATTCTTAGAAACCTTCACAAAATTTTCCAACATGGGTAAAAGATCCTGCATACTAGAAATCTTGCTCTCTGTCACCAAAATATAAGGGTCGTCCATCATCGCCTCCATCTTTTCGGAATCGGTCACAAAATACGGAGAGGCATAGCCCTTATCAAACTGCATTCCTTCTTTGTATTCCAGCTCCATGTCGAGCCCCTTTGACTCATCAACGGTGATAACTCCCGAAGTCCCAACTTTCTCCATTGCTTCGGCAATCATCTCCCCAATCTCCTCGCTTAGTGCCGAAATGGTCGCCACTTGAGCCTGCTCTTCTTTGGTAGAAATGGGCTTAGATAACCTTTCAATTTCCGCAACCACCGCTCCAGTGGCTTTTTCCAACCCTCGTCGCAGAATCATTGGATTATTACCCGCCGACACCACCTTTAAGCCTTCCTCAACAACTGATTGAGCCAAAACGATTGCAGTAGTAGTACCGTCCCCGGCTACATCGTTAGTTTTAGAAGCGGCGTCTTTAACCAACTGCGCTCCCATATTTTCAAATGCGTCTTCCAGTTCGATTTCTTTTGCCACGGTCACACCATCATGAACAACTTGTGGCGACCCCCAGCTTTTAGCCAAGCCCACGTTTCGACCTTTAGGCCCAAGGGTTGTCCCCACAGCGTTAGCCATCTTATCAACTCCGGCTTTTAACTTGGTTCTGGCTTCGGATCCGTATAGTATTTGTTTTGCAGACATAATAATTTCCTTTCTATAGTGGGCGATTAGCTGACCACAACGGCCAAAATATCTTCCTCTTTGACGAGCAGGTGCTCTTTTCCTTCGACTTTAACTTCGGTGCCACCCCACTTTTTGTACATAACTACATCCCCCACTTTCACCTCTAAGGGTGTCTTTTCACCTTTTTCATTTACTTTTCCGGAACCTGCAGCAATAACTTTTCCTTTTTGGGGTTTTTCTTTGGCGGTGTCAGGAATAACAATCCCCGACGGAAGGGTGGTCTCCTCACTAAGAGGCTCGATCAATAAATAATCGGCGAGAGGTCTTATTTTTCTACCGAGGAAATTTTTAAGCTTTTCATTTGTTTCGGACATATTTTTCTCCTAAAAACTATTTAAAACGGGCACGTTCGACCTAACATGAGTTAAGCATATATCCTTATAGCACTCGAAGGGGGAGAGTGTCAAGTCTTAAACTTCGCGTAAATTCTTCTTATCCCTTTACCCACATTTTCCTGTTTGTAAATCTCTAGGGGCGCGAGCTCGGAAGTGCTTTCCATATGTGGGCCACCACAAAACTCCTTGCTTATAGCTGAAGTTATATCATCTCCAATAATGTAGACGCGAACTTGTTCAGGATACATTTTGTGCTTCATATACGCAGCGCCGGCAGACATGGCCTCATTTTTAGACATAATTTGTTGTTTTACAGGCAACCCTTCTTTTATTTTTTGAGCAATATAATCTTCAACCGCCGAGATCTCCTCGGGAGTCAATTTCTGACCGTGGTTAAAGTCAAATCGCAGACGCTCTCCGGTTATATTGGCTCCTTTCTGAGTCACCTCTTCACCTAAGACCCCACGCAAGCCCGCCATCAACAAATGCGCGGTGGTGTGGTATTTAATGGTGTTTTCACTATGATCGGCAAGCCCACCTTTGAATTTTATAACCGACCCCTCTTTGGATTTTTTCTGGTGTGTCGTGCATATATCCCCAAAAAGTTTAGTGCAAGTCTCTCCGTCAATCTCGATCCCTTTATCTTCAAGGTCTTCTATAAAATTTTCAATTGGATAACCACGTGATTGAAAAAAGTCAAAAGCAATATTAGAAACCTCCTCCCAGTCAGAATTTTTAGCTGCCTCCTCGATTTGAGGCAAACGTTTGATAAGCGCTTTCTTTCCGTCCTCCAAGGTTTGGTTAAATTTTTCCTCCTCAGCCGTAAACACCTCCTGAATATTTTCCTGCTTCCCCGGCAAATCGGGATACAGCCACCCAAACATTTCACACACCACCGGAACTAAAGCCACTGCCACAACCCCGGAAACGTCCCTTTGTGCCCCCAAACCCCGCGCGGACCGAATCATTCTCCGCAGCAACCGACGTAAAACGTAACCCTGATCTTTGTTGCCGGGCTCAACCCTATCCATGGCCAAGAACACCGACGCGCGCACGTGATCAGCCAAAATTCTCATCGACTTAGTAACTTCCTCGTTTTCCTTATACTCCTTGCCACTCAACTCGCAGATCTTTTCCACAATGGGCCAAAACATATCGGTTTCAAAAATGTCGTGTTTTTTCTGGCACGCTAGGGCCAAACGTTCCAAACCTCCTCCAAAATCAATATTTATGGCAGGCATCTCTTCCCAACCGGTCTCGGTTTTTTTGTAGTTCATAAAAACAGAGTTACCGATTTCCAAAAACTCGTCTTGGTGCGCCACCGGATCCTTCCCCAAACCTTCCTTCTCATCGTCACCTAAGTAGTAAAAAATTTCGCTATCGGTGCCGCCCAGTTCCCCCAGAGTGTCTCCGCGCTGCCACCAGTTTTCCTCTTTACCATAAGTAAAAATACGCTGGCCCTCCTCGGCTTCAACCCCGTGTTTAGCAAAAATTTCCTGCAAGGTTTCGATAGACTCGCGGTCTTTTGGCGCGTCTTCATCTCCGGCAAAAACCGTGGCATAAAGTCGCGAGGCATCCAAACCCAGGTCGCTGATTAAAAATTCATAAATCCAATTGAGCTGTTCGACTTTAAAATAATCCCCTAGACCCCAGTTTCCCAACATATGAAAAGCTACTGTGTGCCGGTTATCTCCCACGTCATCCAGCTCCTCAAAACGCAGACATCGCTGCACACTCACCAAACGCTTCCCCAAAGGGTGGGGCTGCCCAGCTAAATAGGGCATCAACGGAAACATTCCCGAGTTTACAAACAAAAGTGTGGGATCGTTTTCAGGAACCAGTGATACGTTGGGAATTTGCGCATGCCCCCGCATTTTAAAGAATTCTATGTATCTTCGTAGTATTTCCTGTGAGGTCATAACATTTGGAGGCCTGGGCGGGAATCGAACCCGCGTGTAAGGGTTTTGCAGACCCTTGCCTTACCACTTGGCTACCAGGCCGAAAGGAGATACCAACAACCTAAACATTGATATTTTAGCATCAAAATGATAACTTACACACACGATGCCTACTATCGGCTTTAATGATCAAAACCCCAGCCCGGTCCTGACCATAATAATTTATCTCTTCGCTATTGTGGGAGTGGGGGCCACAGTTTACTTTGGTGGTAACCTCTTAACCACCCTTTTAAATCCCAATGCTCGCGCCGGACTTAATGTAGAGGTGTTAAACGGATCCGCCGACGTTTTTATAAACGATGAAAAAGTCGGTACCACCCCCTTTGAATCCACCAATCTAAAGCCGGGCGAAAATACTATCAAAATCCAACAGGGCACCAGAGTTTATCAAACCGGTATTACCTTTATTAAAGACGCCGAAAAAATTCCTTTTGTGGACCTTAAGCGCGACCTGGGTGTTTCGGACATCTTTTCTTCGGGACAAACCGCTTGGTATGACCAAAACGATATCCCCACTGTTTTAAGTATTATTTCCGAACCTCCCGAGGCAGCCGTTTTTATCGATGGAACCGAAGTCGGCAAAACACCCTTTTCTTCCGATGCCCTGACCGACGGAGAATACGATCTCAAAGTTTCACTTGAGGGCTACGAAGCTCACACCTCCCGCATTATTGTTCAAACCGGCTATAGATTAAACCTGGCAGTAAAACTATTCCCTACACCCGTTCTGCCCAAACTTAGTTTGTTCGACGGATCTACCAACTTGTATAACAACACTTTGGACAACACTTTTGTCAGCGCCGATCCCGACACTT
Organism: uncultured Candidatus Saccharibacteria bacterium; assembly: GCA_964516255.1. Classification (GTDB taxonomy): domain Bacteria; phylum Patescibacteriota; class WWE3; order UBA101185; family UBA10185; genus CAZEWQ01. The sequence goes on along the minus strand of CAZEWQ010000011.1, from coordinate 3,430 downwards.
GGGTTAGAGCCATTTTATATTGGAACATCACCCGCGGAATCAACTTAAACGGCTCGGGTGAAGAGGGCGGGATTAAAAAAGAACCGGTGTTTGACTTTTTCTTGGATTACCGCGGAGATATATACACCGCCGACGGAAATGTAATTGTCAGCCCTGAAGGCCTGGAACTAATCAAAAACGCTAAAAAGGGTGTGTACTTGGGACGCATTTCCGACGGAGCAGGTTTAACCAGTGCAGCCAGAGACAACTACGAAAAGTTGATGTCTGGCGCCGGAGAAGATGTCGACCTGGACGCCATCAGTTCGGCAACAGGCAAGAAAGCTACGGTTGGTGGCACTCCAATGGGATGGGTTAATGTCCGCAAGGCTCCCGTCAGCGGAAGTGTAATTAAACAAATTAACGACGGGGAGAGTTACAGCGTACTTGAGGAAAAAAGCGGATGGGTGAAAATTAAACTTTCGAATGACCAGGCGGGATGGGTTTCGGGGGTGTACGTTAAGGTCCAGTAGGTTGGTTGGTCGCTTAAAGCGAGGGTTCGGTAAAATTGTGGTGCCACTGCAGAAGGTCGGGCCGCAACTGCTTAATTTGATCAATTGAAGCCTGATACTCCGGTTCCAACCCCAACCTTTTTTCATATTTGGCCAACAGAACAAACACTCCGACGTCGTTGGGTAAAATATATTTGACTTTATTAAAGAACCCCCGTGTATAAGGTAGAAACCTCCTATCCACATTTTGAGAGGTCGGCGGCTCGTGAAGGCTTTTTACAGCTAAAAAGTAGTACAACGGGATTGAATTTCGAATCGTGGCCAAATTATTAGGGTTTAACTCGTAGGCAGTTTCCAAGTCGGCTAGAATCCGAGTTTTGGCCATGTCAACCTCCTCCTCATTCTCCAAATTGGTGATGTTAGTCAAAAAGACCTTGGCCCTTCCACGATAGTACGCCGGCTCCAAAGGATTAAAGGCTAACGCTTTGTCTGCAGCCATTTCCGCCTGGTCCCAACGACTCTCTTTTACCAAATCTAGGGATTTAGTGTATTGAACATCCGCCAAATAAAGCCCCACAATCACCCTCAAGCAAAGCAAATAAAGTATAAGAATGGGGATGACTAGGTGTTTTTGCTTTTTCATAACATAGCCAGAAATAGCCAAAAGAGCAGGTTGGTACTGACTGTCGGCCAACCAAAAAGGTTGGTGACATAAAATCCAATGAGTGCAGGTGTGATAAGTCGATGTTTTTTCCTTAAGGTCCACCAAATCAAGGCCGCATAGGCCAAAAGGCCAATGGCTCCATTTTGGGAGAAGATTTCCAAATAGTAGTTGTGGGGTTTGTTCAAGATAAAATCCCACTCTGACGAGTAATTAAGCTCACTCGGACGAAAGGGCTGAAAAACATAAGGAAAGGTCTCGGGCCCTGTTCCAATCAAAAAAACTTTAGGGCCGGAAAAAATTAAGTCCAGCGTTCCCGTCCACAGACCTTTACGAATAAATCCGGGGTCCGAAATTTGGTGGTTCTGCGAAATTTGTGGCGGCATCTGCGACGATTCATCGGCATAGGCGCGGCCCGAGTAATGGTATCCAACAAAACCACTTAAATCCAAAAAGACGTCGCTTACCCGTTGCCGAAAAAACCCTAAATTTAAACCGGCGATCAGTACCGCTACCACCGAAAGGATCACCAAAACGGAAACGCTGGCCTTAACTCGCTCCCAATTAAAAAGGCAAAAAGCTCCCATTCCAACGACCAATCCCAGCAGTCCCGACATGGAATAAGTAAACCAAAGTGCCGAAAACACCAACAAAAAAACCGCCGACCAAAGCAAAGTTTCCTTGGTTAAACTTTTCGTAAGCGCGGACGACGCCGACGAAGTTGACGACAAGATTTTGTTGACTATAAAAGGCATCATTATCACCAAATACGCCGCCAGCCAATTTGGTTGCCCAAGAGTTGAATAAACCCGATCCACCCCACCCGCGGAAATAAACTGCAGGATGGCGTAAATAGAAACCGGAATCACCGAAAGAACGGTAACATCCAAAAGTTTAGCCAAATCATCCCGGGAAAACGAGTTTATAATTACAAGATACAAGCCGAAAAACACCAAAACCGAAATTAACCCTCCGTTAAAACGAGAATAATATCCCCACACGGAAGTGTAAAAGTGAGAAGAAAGTGCAGTAGAAACCACAAAGGACACGACGAACAAGGTAATGACAAACGGCGGTCTCACCAGCTTTTGTGGATAGAACAGCAAACCTGCCATAAAGACGAAGGTGCAGGTAATCCCCACCGCATACACCAAAAACATTTTAGGAAATTCGTAAAGTTCTCCAGTGTTAGAAGAAAAGATCAGCGGTGTAAGCAAAACCAAAAAAGCAACCAGAGAAAATTTAGCTTTACTAACAAAACCCATGGTAGTATCATTATCGCATACGAGCTTGGTACAAGGTTTATTGGCCGCGCTCACAACCTGCTTATGTTTTCGCGAATAGTGGTAAAGCTGATAGACCAGGCAATTATTCCGGCGATTTTGCTTTTGACGGTTAGGATTATAGGTGTTGTCTTGGTTTCAGGGTTTTACAACATCCAATTCACCATCAACTCCCACGGAATCTATTTCCCCGAAACCAGTGATTACCTGCTGGTAAATTCATATTCCACGCTTTTTATGGTGGTGGTTTTAGCGCTTGGACTGTTATATATTCTAGTGAAGGCCTTTTTCTTCCACGATAGTCACATCGCACCGGAAACGACGGCAAAGATGTTTGCCTTAAAACTTCCCGCTTTTATACAAAATTCGTTCGACCTGTATTCACAGGGGGCGGTTTGGTTGTCTTATCTGTACTTGGTGACATTTGTCTCTGGGCTCATGGGATTTTTCGGTCTGATGTATCTTTGGGTGTTCATTGTTTCTCTGGGTGCCACAATTTTTTTGACAGTCTTTTTGATTTTCGACGTAGAACGGGAAATTACTTTTGAAAAAAAGGGCTTTGGCGACGGAGATTTAGGTGGGCCCAACGATTTTGAAGAGATAGAAAACAGCGAGGACGAAGACGTAATGGTTAATTTGGGTGGCATTAAATAAATTAAATTATGGGAAACTTAACTAGACTTATAACAGACAGCTTGCTGATTCTCTTGTTACTTGGGCTTTTGGTGCTTCCAATCAGCAGTTTGGGGATTCTGAAAATATCCCCCGAGCCGCAAGATGAGCGGGTTTTGTCAACCCAAGACGTCAGAATAAACAAGGGGGATTACCCGACCCCGACCCTCAAACAGGACGTGGTGGAAGAAATAGAGGAAACAATTCTAAAAGAGAGCACGTCCTCAACCCCTTCGACCACGCGCTAATACTCGGCTATTTCCTGATCGATCAGTTACTACCGGTAAATAACATCGGAAGGTAGATAATCGCCAAGATACTGAGTC
>CAZEWQ010000010.1:8603-14403 GCA_964516255.1 uncultured Candidatus Saccharibacteria bacterium | reverse complement strand
CCCAACGGAAAATTCTGGGATTACCAAGATAGATGCCGAGCCTCACAACAAAAAGTGGGTATCATTGAAAGAAAATTCCCTTTCGGTTTGTAATATATATTGTGTAAGATAATTGTTAGTCTAAAGGGGTGGAAAGAAACATGAAGATTACGGCGGTTTTGGCGGTTATGGCGGCCACCATTTCAAGCTCGGGATGTAGAAGAGGCTGGATGTGAAAGTTAGGTAATTACCTTAGAAATCTGGAAGAGGGGGCTCCCTGCGGGAGCCCCTTATGCTACCATTATTATGATTTCGGAATAGTCAAATTATGCCTACCAAACGGACCACGCGGACACTCGAATTTAGGCGCGGTAAGAAAGCAGTTAAAGTTCTGGTGGCTATCTCGGTCTTTTTTTTAACGGTGTTTTTGCTGTTGCAAGGTTGGGCGTTTTTGTATAAGAAAAAAGCCTCGGCGGGCACCCGAAACTTGTACGCCCTAGCCAATAATCTTGATCCTCAAAATTTAACTCCTGACCAACTACAAGCTGTTATCGAGGACCTCGGAGCGATGTACCCCAACGACGTGTTCGTTGACGATCAAGGAAACACCTTTACCCTTTTCCAAGATGTGACCATTACCCAAGGCGGTGAGCCCCTTAGATCTTCTTCCGACGATTCCTCTAAAAAAGATAAGAAAAGTGACGGGGGTTCTAAAACCTCAACTCCGACGGATTCTCCCAGTGCCGGTACTGCCACACCCGTTGAAACCCCCGACAAAGCTACGGACATTCCGGACGCCGCCCCCGATCCAGACATCGACCCAAACACCGATGACTCGGATTCCTCCGACGATCCCGCCCCCTTCGACGGCGAAGCAGACGAAAAAGAGCCCGAGGAACTGATTTGGCCCGGTATCGGGTACGAGATACACGTGGGCGACTCCTCCCTCGAGTTTGTTATGGGCGAAAGGGACAAAGTCGAAGACATTATCGAAAAATACTATCCCAAATTAGTTGAGATTTACGGGCTACCCGATGATGTTGAGAATAAAAGTATTAAGGTTGTTTATGATGCCAGTGCCGACTACTTTGGATTTATCCCCGATCTGAATGCGATTGTCTTAAGATCCGCGAGCCCTTGGGAAGTGCTTACCGGCCTGACGGCCTCCTTTCACGGAGATCGTTGGCCACTCATTCCCCAAACTTGGCGATACGGTCTTACATACAACGCCGTAGAATATGTCACTCGCGACGGGCCTGAATACAACGACCGCATGGGAGGTATGAGAGAAAGGATGACCAGTGCTTACGAAAAGTTTAATGTCCCCGAATTTCCCATTTGGGGTGGGCAGGTAAAATACTCCTTTGACCCTTTTTATTCGACATCGCGGATTTTTTTGGCAGTTGCCGGATTTGACAAGGTGTATTTATCTGACAGCAACTCTTTCAAAGAAATTAACAAGGCACTTTACGGAGTTCCGTTGGATTCTAACGTTTGGAAAGACGAACAAGACCTCTTTGACAAAATTTCCGATGCTTTTCCGAATGTTGCGGGGGCCTCATCTGGAAAATGGTATTCAAACCAACACGTTTTACACCAAACACAAACTAACCCCTTGGCGATATTGATTATGCGGGTCTTTGGGCAGATAATGCTGGCCCCCCATATGATGGCCACTGATGAAAACAGCATAATGGTTTATTCCTTCAGGTCGCACGTCACGAATGACGGAATTAATTTTGTTCCGAAACGCCAAAATTATCAATTTACGCTCTATGATGATGACGATCAAGTAATATTTACCAAAGAAATTGAAATGGCAAGTATGGGGAGGGCTTGGGTGAAAACAAACGAAATGGAGGGATTGGGGATGATCGCCGGGTCTCGATATATGGCTCAGGTGAGCGCCAGAGATAGCGAGGGACATTTTGCTCACTTTGAGGGAGGCTTGCCCGATGGATTATATGGAGTAGTAACCAATTTCGGGCAGGGGAGTGTTACGGCAACTTCCGGGGGCACAACTGAAACGGTAGTAGTTGAAAATGGAGCCTTCGCCTTTTCTAAATCTTTTTCCGGGGCGGTGAGACTTGAAGTTTTGGATTACCAAGGAAATGTGGCAGTCGAGAAAACTATCTTGAAAAACGCGGATCGTTACTTTGTTAAGTTGATCTCGGGAATTCCTTCTTATCCGGTGCCTGTTTTGGGTCCCGGTACCAGAGGCGGCGCGGGAAGCGCCTGTGACCTCGATTTAACTGATTGGGAGGAGTATGAAAACAAGGAACTAGGTTACAGGGTAGCGTATCCGCCAACGTGGTCGCACTATGAGTTAATCACCAATGAAGTTAAACCCGGTTACAGTTATTACGGTGAGGGCAAACACTGGTCGGATGAAGACTACGCTACAACCATTATGACCTTTTTTTCCACGAAGGACGTAGTACAATTGTTAGATTCCTATGCAAAACACAATTTTATTGACATTACCGTATCAACTTCTGATTTTGCCGGTATGGAAGGTTGGCGCGACCAGTTCAAAAATCCAAAGAATGAAAAGTTGACACCTGAGTTGACCACCTTTAAAGGAGCCCCCGCTAAAAAATATGCCCAGACAGCGGAAATGCCTGCAGGAGATTACTATAAAGAAGTGTATTACCTTAAATATGGCGATAAATACTACTTTATTGATTTCGGGGTTTATGTCACCGATGACGTAAAGGAGGAGAACGAAAAGACCCTAGCGTGCCTTTTGGAGGAATTTAAATTTTCGGGCGAGAACGTGGTGGGGGTCGAAGGTGAAAGCAAAGTTTTTGTCTCGGATATTTTAGGATTCCAAATTAACTATCCGGCCAGTTTTTACGCCTACGAACACACTTCATCACGCGAGCCGCCGCCCGGGGGTGGGGATCCGGTGTTGTCAAAGACCATAGTACAGTTTTTTGAGAAACCTGAGGGTGAAGGAAAAAGAATCGATATTTGGCAATATACTAATCCCGCGGGGTTGTCTACGGAAGAGTACGCGGAGGCTTATCGCTCCTCCAGTGTAGATACCATAAGTCACTGGTACCCCGGAGGAAAAGATGTTGTGATAGTAAGCGGCCCCGAGGGTAATGAGTACCTTATCTCCCGCGGAAACTACATGTACCTACTTTTTGCCCAAGAGGGAGAGGATATTCAAGGTGTACTTAGAGGCATGGTTCCGACGTTTGAATTCATCGGCAGCCCAACCCCCGGTCCTACAGGTACCAATTTGACTACTTTGACCAAGTGCAGTGCCGAACTTTTAGCCAAAGAGTGGGACGAGTGTCTGGACATGCCGGTGGAAAACGTTTGCGGTTATACCGAATATATTTATGACGGGGGGCAAGAGCAGGTTCGCACCGAAGATTACACTACTCCCTGCAAATATTGCAGCCCCTTTGATGAAGACGGCACGCGTGGTTTAAGGGGAACCAAAATGATCATGCTTGGATACCGAGAAGGGTTTTGCTATTAATTTGACCGGTGACGTAATGTTTGTTAATGAATTGGGAGGTGATTTCTAAATGAAAAATGAGAAAGGGTTTGCTCCTGTTGTTGTCGCTGTCGTTTTAGGAATAGTAGTGGCAGTCGGATATGTAGGGTACCAGTATATTACCGAAACGCCCACTTCTGATGCTGGCGGTGCCCAACCGGTTAAGCAAGAGGCTCCTTTAGAGTCCAATTTTGAAATGGGCGGAATGCTGTTTGACGAAAACCGTGTGACCGGCGCCAAAGAATGGACCTTTATGTATGATGAGCCGGGAAGATTAGCAATTCTCGTTAAGCTCAACTTTACCGAAAGTAGCACTTGCGACTTTGGAATGGGTGTTGGCGCTTGTATGTTGGGTGACTACAATGTAGACGACTATACTGACGCCTACTTTGATTTGAGCGGTTACAAAGAGGGTAATGAGGTTACGGTGATAAGTTTGGTGGTTAATCGCTACTAAAGAGTAAATCGCCCATATATTTTCAAACTGCCCAAAAAAGGAGGTGTTAAGTTATGAAAAGCAAGTATTTTGTAATTACTGCGTTGGTGTTTTTGGCTCTAGGCCTTTCCGGATGCACTGTACTAGATAAGCTAGGCATTACCACTGAAACAACGGAACCCTCCGCGGAAACTGAGACTGTCCAAGATATACCAGAAGCAGAAGCAGTACCTGAGGTTGAAGCGGTTCCTTCTGCGCCGGTAATTCCCAGCGATGAAGAATCGAGAGACATAACAGTATTGATAGTGGCTAACCTTCTCGCTGCTAAATACAGTGTAGACGTGACTACCATAGAAGTGACTATTAGCGACGCAAGGGATGAGTTCGCTTCCGGTAGTTCCGGCCCTGTAGGTGGTGGCCCCGGCGGCGGTTATTGGTATGCTGCCTTAGTGGACGGCGCTTGGGTGATTGCAGCCGACGGAAACGGGGTTATTTTGTGCTCGGAGATAGCACCCTACGATTTTCCGGTTGATATGATCCCCGAATGTTATGACGAAGCGACCGAGCAAAGCGTTGTTCGCGCTGATCCTATGGGCGACAATACACTGGACACACCGGAGGACCCGGCTTTACCCTAAGCTGTCCTAAGGTGACGTAAAAAATTGAGCCTACTCGTTTTGAGTGGGCTCGGTTTATGTTCGTAAGTTGTAATCTAAAATCCCGGTCGACTCCTACTTCAGGATCTCCTTTTCAAATTCTTTTACTGTAACGGGCTTTGACGCCTTGTGTTTTTTGTAGAAGTAGTAAGCGACTAAGGCCAAATACACCGACAGAACAAAGAAATAAAATTGATCAAATCCGGTTGGCGGGACGGCACCTGTGGTTCCAGTGGTCTGGGAGGCTGTTGACGAGTAAGTCATGGTCGAAAAATCAGGAACTGTTCCACTCACGTGCAAAACAAAAGAATAATTACCGTCACTGGAAGCAAAGGCAATGGTGTGGTCCCCCTCGCCCAGACTCGAGGCGTAAGACCAAGCTCCCTGGTCGTTGGCGGTAACTTCCGCCGTAGTTTCCCCTGCGGTTACCGAAATTGTAGTTCCCGCAGACGCTCTTCCCGAAAATACCGGGCTAGTCGCTGTATACCACCACTCAGGGTAAACTTTTCCGGTAGTGTCTAAAGCCCCAATTCTGTCTAAGCTAAAGGAGGAGGCGGAAACAGAGAAAGAGGAACCTGCAAACGCTAAGGTAAGAGCTAAGATCAAAATCGCAAAAAAAGCAGCACTCGTCGTGCGCCTCACTACGTGTGTTAGGCAGATTCTATCCACAAAGTAATGATATTTCTTATAAACGTCCCTGTCAACTATGATATTATTATTGTATGAGTAAGGTTACTGCCTCCTTAAATCGTAACGTCTTAAAGCTTAGTCTCTTAGACAAAAATGGTGTTAGTGTGGTCTCCCAAGAAATTTCCAAAGATACTGTTAACGATGCTGAGATCCTTGACGTGCAGAAATTTTCGTCCGCTTTTACCGATGCTTTAAAAAAGCTCACCACGGTTTCCCCTAAAAAATTAAATCTCAACTTTTTGCTTGAACCGGAAACGGTAGGGTTAAATTTTATCGGTGTAGATAAACAAAAGGGGGAGGCAGACGAAACTATAGTATCCGAAATTAAAACCAAATTAGAAGGGGTAGATTTGGAATCTCTCTATTTTTCTTATCAAAAAATCGCCCCGTTTTCATATCAATTTGTAGGAATTGAGAGGGAGCGTGTGGAAAAGTATATAGAATTGGCTACCAACGTCGGTATTAACTTGCGCGGAGTATTTTCTTGGGTTTCTCTGTTGCCAAAATATGTCGAAACCAACGAATCAT
>CAZEWQ010000010.1:0-8593 GCA_964516255.1 uncultured Candidatus Saccharibacteria bacterium | reverse complement strand
ATTCGGCGGAATTTACTTTGTCGGGGTGTATGAAAAAGAATTGCCCGCCCAAAAACTAACCAAACTTGTTCGAGACCTGTCCATTTATCAAAGAGCAGAGCCCGTTACTAAAGTGTACGCTTTGGATTACGACGACTTGACTGTGGACGCAGAGTTCGAAGTGGAAAGACTGGCTGTGAATGGGGCCGAGGAGGAAACTTTCAAGGGATTTGAACACCATTTTGTTTTTTATAAGGTGGCGGATGGCAACAACAGCAAGGGTTCTGTACCAACTAATGCTCTACTTTCTTCTCAGCTTAATTTGTTGAATCTGCTTCCTGTTCCGACAAAAACCAATAATAACAAGGTGTTGGTTGCCGCCGGCGGTGTTGCGGTTCCTGCGTTAATTGTGGGCATTCTCTTTGGTGGAATGCACTTTTTGGACTGGAACATTGGGTTTTTGAACGGTGGCGGGGATTCCGCAGTGGAGGCTGAGGTTTTAAGCGAAACTTCAGAATCAACTCAGTCAGAGGGTTCCGGCGGAGAGGGCGAAGCGGTTGCTGAAGAAAATGATGAGGGAGATGAAAAACCCGAAGAACTAGACAAAAGCGAACTCGTTATAAAGGTGGAAAATGGTAACGGGGTCGCGGGGGCGGCCGGACAAGCTCGAGATTTCCTAAAGGAAAAAGGGTACGCTGTCTCAGACATCGGCAACGCAGAGGAAAATAGAGAAACCACCTTATTGCAGTTTAAGGAGGACAAAGCCAGGTATAAAGACCTGTTGATCGAAGACCTCAAAGATGAGTTTGAGTTGGTAGTTCAAGATGATCTTGACGAAGAAGCGGAATTTGATTTGCTGGTAATTGTGGGCCAAAAGTAGTATTATTCTCCAGTTCTAAGCGCGAAACATGTATGAAATACGCGATAATCACTTTTGGCGGAAAACAACTTAAAGTGTCTGAGGGGGACATCTTTGATATTGAAAAGCAGGGTGAGCTTATCCCGAGCGTTTTGGCTTATTCCGATGGGAAAAAGTTGGAGGTTGGGACCCCTGTTTTGTCCGATATGACGGTGAAATTGAGCAAAGTCGAGGACAAAAGAGACAAAAAGGTAAGAGTGGCTAGATTTAAGTCAAAGTCGCGGTACCATAAGGTAAGAGGCCACCGTCAACCGATTAGCGTAGTAAAAGTGGAGAAAATTGGAAAGACAGTTGCCAAAGCGACACCCAAGGCTAAAGTTGCTAAAAAGGAATAAAATAAGATAGAAATCTTGCATGTCGCCTTCGGCGAAAGTAAGTTATGGCACACAAAAAAGCAGGAAGTTCAAAAGCAAGACAAGGCTCAAACGTTGCCGGTAAGCGTTTGGGAATCAAAAAGTACGGCGGTTCCGTAGTCAAACCCGGGGAAATTATAGTGCGACAGCACGGGCGAGTCTTTATTCCCGGGGACAACGTGAAGATGGGTCGAGATTTCACCCTATTCTCTATGGCTAAGGGAACAGTCGCCTTCGAGCAGAAAACGCGATCTAAAAAGAGGGTAAAGGTAATTCCGCAGGTAGTTCCTTAAGCAGTTTGGGCATTTCTAACTTTCCCAAGTCAAGGTCCCCTAAGTCCGGCAATTCCACAAATCTAAAGTTTTGAATCGGATAATAAACCAAAAACGCCCGTCCGATCATATTTTCTATTCTAATGGGGCCAAAGTCTCTGGAGTCACTGCTTTTTGGACGGTTGTCGCCTAACATTACGTACATGTCATCCGGGATAATGAAATGGTCTCCTTCCGTGATAACAGACCCCCCTTTAGTCACAACCTCGTTACTAAGATACGATTCCTCCAGGAATTCGGCGTCAACATATATGTCACCGTCAGCAATTTTCAACTCTTCTCCGGGAAGACCGACAACCCGCTTGATTAAGTATCTATCGGCAATTTGAGGATGTTCAAAAATAGCAATTTCTCCTCGCTTCAAAGGACTGAACTTGATACTAAACTTCTCGGCTACCAACTGTTCTTGGTCCTTAAAGGTGGGGACCATGGAATCTCCGATCACTTGCAAAAATTGTCCAAAGAAAAAATACAACAGCAGAAAAATCGACGCGCCCACAAAGGCCACTTCGAAGAAATCTAGCATTATTTTGGAAATTACTCTAAGGTTGTATTTCATAAACAGGTTAGAAACGAAGCCTAACATTAAAATTTTAGCACACCATTTATGTTAAAATTTGTGCAAATGCTCCTCACTAAACCGGAAGATTTATATAATCAGTCGCATGGACAGCTACGGTCCCGCTTGTTTTTGCTACTTGTGCTACTTGGACTATCAGTAGGGTTACTCGTGAGTTCCGTGTTGTTTTTTGGTCCCAAAATCGGTGGGGCTTTTGGCTATCTCTCTAAGTATCGAAATGAGAGGTATGACCAGGACACAGTTGCTCCGGGAACACCTATGTTCGGTAATGCTCCTTCGGCGGTTAAGGAAAAGAAAGTTGATCTCGCCGGATTTGCTGAATCGGGGGCTACAGTTAGATTATTTGTGAACGGGCCTGAAGTGCATTCAACCGAAGCAGAATTTGATGGGAAGTTCTTTTTCAACGAAGTTGAGCTTATTTCCGGGCGAAACACGATTTTCGCTAAAGCAACTGATAAGGACGGGAATGAGAGTGGAAAATCAGAGGTTTTGACCATAACGGTAGATAGAAAGGGCCCTAAAATCGATATTATCGACCCTAAAGATGGAGATGTGATTAGAAATCTGAATGGAAGGATTTTGATAAAAGGAAAAGTTAATGAGAAAGCGGCTATTAGGGTAAACGGGCGGTTGGCCATTTTGAAATCGGATTACTCTTTTGAATTTTTGTTGGGGGTAGGGGAGGGAAATGTTGCCGTAAAAATTGAGGCGGTGGACGAAGCCGGAAACAAATCGCAAAAGGAAATTAAGGTGACGTACGTTAAAAGCGGAATTTAAGACATTGGGGTTTTTGGAAAGTTTTCAGAGATTTTTGGGTCTATAGCTCAGTTGGTTAGAGCGCTGCATTCACATTGCAGAGGTCTCTGGTTCGAATCCAGATAGACCCACCAAACTAATGCACAATATTGTTGTAACCGGGGGCACTGGGGCCGCGATGAAAATGCTATAAACTTACTTCGTGCAAATTCCCTATAAAATCGTAAAGAGTTACGGCATTCGAGCCCTTAGGGAGATAGATAACCGTTTCTTCCCAAGGCAGCAGATTTTCCCCAAAGCCACCTTTTACGCTGTCGCCCCCATCTTCCTTAGCTTTTAGCCCATAAACGGCTACGTTACCACTGTTTTTAACCCTGTAGGCCACCTTCTTACCTAACAAAATGCTTAAATCGGGTCTAAACATCTTTTTCGCACTTAATCTAGGCTTAAATTCTCCAAGCGCGTCTCCCGTCCCCGCCTCCCGTGAAAGGGCCACATCAACCTGTTTGTCCTCGTCGTCAAAGCGATATGCGCCGGCAGGCAATGGCCACTCGGAATCCGCCCCCTTAATCACAAAAACAAAATGATTAGTGTCTAACTTAGTAAAAAAGTCCAAGCCCGACGTTGTTCCCCACGTCGGATCCACCGCCACCCATCCAAATGCAGGATCGTAAAACTCGGGCCAAGCATGCAACACGTCTCCGCCTTTCAAGTCAATAGAAACCGGATTTACATTGGGATCGTCTGTAAAGGCATACCCATTAAGCTCCCGCGCCGGAATCCCCATCGCCCTGGAAACAGCAATAAATAAATCGGTAAATTCCATGCAGGCCCAAACACCTTGGTCGGCTATAACGGCCACGGCCCCGCGGCGCTCAATGAAATCCGCCGAGACGATGTTAAAATCATACTCCAGGTTTTTCACGATATAGTCATAAACACCCCCGGCATTCTCCGAAACGGTCAATTTTTCGTCTAAAATTTTAGTGGCCAGTTCTTGTACTTCTTCGGAGTCCACCTCCCAATATTTATCGGGTTTCGTATATGTGTCCACCAACTCTGCAGAGATGTCAGAAAAGGCTCCCCCCAACTTAGGATTAATTTGATTGCCCAAAACCCTCGCCGATCCCGTCAGGGACACTGTCAGTTTTTGCTGTGGCCACAGCAAAAAAGAGGCCATGGTGTTTCCGTCGACGTCTCCCCACACTCTTTTTGGCGCCGGCGTAATACCGGAGTAATTTATTTGCTGTCTCCCCAAAATCTCCGGCGGAAAAGCGACACTCTGTCTAATGGGAAAAATCGAAGTGTTTTTTAGCTCATATTTCAACCTAAAGTTTAATTGTTGATACTTTCCAAAAGAGGCGGCGATGCCCGTTCCCCTCAAAACTTCCTTATCAAATCTGTAAGCTCTGTAACCGTCACCACGGGTTTCTTCCACAGGGGTCGGGGAAATGTAAATTTTGGGCCCCAACCCGACCGGAATTTTCAAATAAATGTCATAAGCTTTAATCTTGTCCAACCCGGCAATTTCGGGAATGTTGATGTTCCATACTTCACCCACCCTATTGGCGATATCGCGGGATTTATAAATGACCTTAAACTTGCTGACCTTTTTGTCTCCGATGGCGGAACCGACCAGTTGAACTTTAATTTTGGTCTCTTCGGAATCATCGTCACGATCAACCTCCATTTCCAAGGGGCCCTTGTCGTTTTCTCCTTCAATGTCAAAAACATCCATTTTTTTGATGGTTAAGGTGTAGCTATCGGCAATAATATCGGCTCCCTTGTTGGTAACTTGAATTTCTTGCGTAATTTTGGTAACTCCGTCGGACAAAATGTCATAGGTGATGCCGTATTCCGAGTCAAAGTGGTCACTGGCTGCAGCATGGACCAAGCCACCCCTCGCCAGGAGCATGGCCACCGCAAATATAACAGCTGTTGATAATCCTTTTATTCTCATTTGAGGTAAAATAACTTCATTGTGACCCCAATAGTATCAAAAAATGTCCGATCTCCCCAAGTACCCCGGAATCTACCTGTTTAAAAACCGGAAAGATGGTGTTATCTACGTTGGCAAGGCCACAAAAAAGCAAAATATTGAAAGGTGGGGGGCGGCCCGATTTGCACAAAGGTACCATCATCATATAAGATTGAAGTCACTGCACCCCGAAATAAGCAATTAAGCATGTTTAGAGGACCGTTTCGAATATTAATAGTTATCGCTATTTCTCTGTTCGCTGCCGAGTTTTTTACCGGTAGCTTTGGTTTTGACTACAGGGGAAGCGATCTTGTAAACGCCCTTCTCTTTGGAGTGGCGATTTGGGCAGTTTTTGTCTTTGTTAAACCTGTACTTAACCTAATTGCCTTTCCTTTCGGCTGCTTAGGCCACTTTGTTATAAGTTTTGTGCTGGTTCTGGCGCTCATTCACATTTTGGCCACCTTTTTAGCCGGATTTGAAATCGGCTACGCCCAGACGTTAAGCCTTGCCTTTAGAGACTACTCTCTTCCTTCCGTTGAAGCGGAAGGGTTCGCTTCGGCGGCACTATACTCTCTAAGCTTTTGCGCGGTCTATTCGATCTTAGACTGGATAACCGGAGGGAGGGGTTAAGGGGAACCAACATCTATGAGCTTACATCTACTTAATCAAGTTGCCCAAGTTCTTTTAGGCGTTTTTCTGATTGTTCTGATCATGGTTCAGGCCAAAGGTGCGGGGCTTAGTAGAGGTATCGGCAACTCTATTGGGTTTTACTCTTCCCGACGAGGTTTGGAAAAGGTGATCTTTTATACCACAATCGTTGCGGGCATTTTATTTGTCGCAAACAGTTTTGCGCTAGTCATACTCTAATGTCAATTACATCAATTGCAGACACTATAGAAGATGACAAATGTGACCTAATCCCAACGGAAGCTAAAAGTATCAAAGTCGACGGTGGGATGCCCATTATCGGCGACGTGAAGCTTTCCGGGGCTAAAAATTCGGCGCTAAAACTCTTCTCCGCAGCACTCCTCTGTAACGACGACGTCACCATCGAGAACGTTCCGCGAATGATTAATGTTTTAGTAGATATTGAAGTAATTAAAACTTTGGGTGGAAAAGCCGAATGGACCGGAGAAAATCGGTTGGTGATTAATGGATCGACCTTAAACTCTTACGAAGTACCTTACGATGTGGGTTGCAAATATCGCACGGTCGGTCTTTTGGTAGCTCCACTTGTTTATCGTTTTGGAAAAGCGGTCATGCCCAAGCCCGGTGGCTGTAAAATTGGACCTCGCCCCATCAATAGATGGATTGAAACCTGGAAAAGCTTGGGGATGGATGTGGAGGAAGACACCAAATATGTAAGAGTTTCTTTAGGCCAAGCAACCGGAGGGGAAGCGGCTACTTCCGAACCCAAGAAAATCTCGTTCAAAAACAATACCCACATGGGGACTGATAACGCTATCATTTCTTCCATCTTTATGCCCGGGGAAACCACCATTTTAAATGCCGCCGAAGAACCCGAGGTCGATGACTTAATTGCTTTTTGTAACATGATGGGGGCAAATGTTGCGCGAGTTGAACCACGGAAAATCAAAGTTGTGGGGACAAACGTGTTCACCGGTGGGTATTTTGCCGTTCAAGCAGATCGGAATGAGGCAATCACCTTCGCTTCAGCCGCCCTAGCCACAGGAGGAAACGTAACCATAAAGGGTGTTGAGCGCACCGGACTAGTGGCTTTTACCAGCTTTCTATCTAAATTGGGATGCAATTACGAATTTTCCAAAAACGAAATGAGGGTTTGGCGGTCCGGTGAAGTGTTGCAAGCCACCGACGTTACTACCGCTCCTGCCCCCGGATTCATGACCGATTGGCAGCCGTTTGCCGCCCTTCTACTTACCCAAGCCCACGGCGAAGGTATTATCCACGATACTGTTTACACAGATCGTTTTGGCTACACTCAGGACCTAAATCGCATGGGAGCAAAAATAACTTTACATAAGCCCTCAGAATTAGAACTGGACGCCATCATAAGTGACGATTCCTATGACTACGCCAAATTAGGGGAACCACAAACCGTGGCTAAAATTATCGGTCCCACCAAGTTAAAAGGCACAAAACTGGATATCCCTGATTTACGGGCGGGAGCGGCTTTGATTTTGGCTGCACTAGTCGCCGAGGGAAAAAGTGAAGTCGGCGGCGTAGAAAACGTTGAGCGTGGCTACGAACATTTTATCGACAAGCTCACAAATTTGGGCGCCGTGATAAATTAAGCTAAACTAATATATACACCATGTTAAACGATTTACTACTTTTATTTTTGACTCTTGTTCTCTCTTTCGCCTTGTACCCCGTTTGGGTATGGTTTGTTTACAAATTCCATTTGCGGGAGGAAGTTCGCGGCGACGGACCCAAAGCGCATTTGGCCAAGCGAGGGACTCCTACTATGGGAGGTATGGTCTTTATTTTTTCGGTGGCGGCGGTGACTATAATGTTAAACAGGTCACGCACTCAAACCTTGCTTCCGGTTTTCGTGGCCACTTTAGCCGGGATTTTCGGACTATTGGAGGATTTAACCAAAGTTTATAAAAAATCAGGACTTCCGGGGGTTTTATCCCATCATCTCGGGCATGCTTCCACTGACACCGACTTAAAAAAGAGTGGGTTTGTGTTATGGAGAGTGTTTAAAGAGTTTTGGAGAGTGGTGGGAAGCAGTCCCGATTCGGGAATTCAAACCCATCAAAAGTTTATTATTCAAGGAACAATTGCAGGCTTTGTGTCTTATTGGACCTATTTTAAGTTGGGCTGGGACTACCTTTGGTTTCCATTAGTAGGGCACGTACACATTGGATATCTATATCCTATTTTTATTTTCGCTTTTATCATCATTGTGTTAAACTCGGTCGCCTTTACCGATGGATTAGACGGCCTGGCTGGGGGTTTGTCTTTAATTGCTCTTGTAGCGTTTTGGTCTATTGCCGCCCTTTTGGGGTATAACAATCTGGCCGCCTTCTGCGCCACCTTTGTGGGAGCGCTGATTCCGTTTTTATACTTCAACATCCATCCCGCGCGAATATTCATGGGAAACATAGGGTCGCACGTTTTAGGCGCAACGATGGCCATTTTAGCAGTGGTTTTACATCGGGAAATCGCCTTTTTACTCATTGGAATGGTGTTTTTGGCTGACGGGTTCTCAAGCCCGCTTCAGCAACTTTCCGTTAAACTTACAGGTAAAAGGGTTTTCAGGATGGCACCACTGCATCACCATTTTGAGCTCCTGGGGTGGCCGGAAACTAAGGTCACTTTTAGATTTTGGTTGATTGGCATTGCCTTTGCGTTCTTTGGTGTCTTTACGGCACTTTTGTGATTTTCTGCGGTTAAATTTGGATATGTGGAAAAAATCTGCTCGTAAACCTCTTTTCGAATCAAGAAAACCGCAAAGCTTCTTTTTGTGGGTGACTTTGGGCCTGATACTTTCCGGGTGCATAATAATTTTCAACTCAACTTCCTTTTACTCCATGGAACTACTGGGGGACCCTTACAGATTTATTACTCTACATTTGGTGTGGGTTGTTGCGGGGATGGCGGGGTTCCTTGGCTTTTATTTCCTTCCGTATCAAAAACTTAAAACCCTTTCGCTGGTACTGTTTGTGATAGTGTTGGTTTTTTTAGGAATCTTGGCTGTAGTACGAATAT
>CAZEWQ010000009.1:0-14827 GCA_964516255.1 uncultured Candidatus Saccharibacteria bacterium | reverse complement strand
GTATGGAGAGTGAAGCCTATATGTAGAGGTAAAGACTTAAGGGACAACTTATGATATTGGGATTAGTTTTTTTAGTTTAATAACATTTGAAGTTGGTACTACTAAAACCTCTCTGTACTTGTCATAGTCTCTATTGTGATGAGGTGCTATATAGATTTCTTTGCTGTCCTTGTGAAGCAAAAAACCAACCTTAGCAACATCAGTCACATGACTTTTTTCTGTTATCTCTTTGATAGTGCCTAATGAAAAGTTAGCTATAGCATCTTGCCAATATAAGACGCAGGAATCGCCTACTCTTACCTGCCCTTTTCCCTCCTTCATTTCTTCTGTTTTGATAATGTAGTCTTTTGAAACAACACAAGGTGATCTAAATCTTTTAGTGTTCAAATTTAAATTCGACGAAGTAATTAGTACATTCTTATCTTTATTAATAAAAAACCCAATTCTTGAAATGTTGTATCTCTTTGAAGGTTTATCGAAAACTATCTCTTTAAACTTTTTAGGAGTTTTTAAATACCAATCATAAATCCCTTTTTTGTCAGCATTTAAAGCCTGTTTTACTTTATCAATATTTGCTGGGGGATCAAAATATTCAACTCCTTTGAGTAAACTTAACCTTAATATTTTCATCGTATATAAAAAGGAAGCGAATATGGTACTTTTGTTATGGAAGCAAGGTTACCGCTCTGATTGTGAATCGTCAGAATCACCTATGGTTTCCTCATGACGAGTATCGTCCGCCTGCTTCTCATACTTTTCCAAAGACTCCCTTTCCCTTTCTTGATCTTTTTCTCGATCTCGTTCTTTCTGCTCTTTCTGCTCTTTGTCACCCATCATATTTCTCCTTTCAAGAATATGAGCTTAAAACTAGCTTATCGGATATACTGCCCACATACTAAGAACTTTCTTTATTTTTGTCAAATTACAAAGACTATATAGTATAGGGTAAAAAGAAACCAATTTGTAAAATCTCTTCATTGAGCTAATCGTGTATTATCTACAGCTGAAAACAATAGTGTCGTGTGGAAACAGGGTAATTAAACTCCTTATGAGCACCATAAAATCAGTTGAGATAATTTTTACCCTCTAACTCATCGGGCAAAAGCGACTCCCCTTTTTTCGGATACATTTTATAACCCTTGCTATATCCCAAGTCTTTCATCAATTTCGTCGGAGCATTACGCAAATGCAAAGGAATTGGTAAATTCCCATACCTTTCAACATCTTTTAAGGCTTTAAAATAGGCGTCATAACTTTTTCGGGATTTGGGAGCGCGTGCTAAAAAAGCTGTGCCATGGGCTAAATTTATTTGGCATTCGGGATAGCCGATGGTTTCACAGGCTCTAAAAACATCGTTGGCTACTTGCAAAGCCTGCGGATCAGCTAATCCTACATCTTCCGAGGCAAAAATAACTAGGCGTCGAGCGATAAATTTGGGATCTTCGCCACCGTAGACCATTCTGGCTAGGTAATACAAGGCGGCATCAGCATCACTGGCTCGCATACTTTTGATAAAAGCGCTGACGGTGTCGTAATGTTCCTCGCCACCCTTGTCGTATCTGTTAGGATTTTGCTGTAAAACTCTTAAAATGTCGTCCTTTTTGGCACTTTTGGCGCCGGTAGCCACTAGGGAGTCCAAAGCGTTCAAAACAAAGCGCGCGTCTCCGTTGGAAAGATCCAGCAAAAGCTCCCTCCCCTCTTTGGTTACTTTTAGATTAACGACGTTAAGTTTAAGTAGTTTTAGTGCTTTATTCAACAAAATTGCCATGTCGTCGCGGCTGAGGGGCTCTAAAACATAAACTCTACTGCGGGATAAAAGCGGGGCGATGACCTCAAAGGAGGGGTTTTCGGTGGTGGCCCCGATCAAAGTGATGGTGCCCGCTTCCACGTGAGGTAACAAATAATCTTGCTGGGCTTTGCTAAACCGGTGAATTTCATCGACAAATAGTATGGTTTGACGTTGTTCCCCAAAAAAGTCTTTTTTGGCGGCGGCCACTGCGTTTTTAATGTCTTTTACACCGGCGGTGGTGGGGGACATTTCTATAAAATCTGCGTCCAATTCATGGGAAATTACGCGAGCTAGGGTGGTTTTTCCGCATCCCGGCGGACCCCAAAAAATCATGCTGTAGATGGCGTTGTTGTTAAGGGATTTTTTTATGGGACCCTCGTCACCTACCAAATGCTTCTGCCCAATAAAGTGAGCCAATTTTTTCGGTCGGAATAATTCTGAAAGCGGTTTTTTAAATCGGGACACGGTAAAATGATATACCGAAGATAATGCGAAGTCAATAAAAAGGGGGGAGGCCTGAAAGCGTTGCGCAATTGTTAAGTTAACAAGGCGCAACAAAGGAGATTTATCATCCCCTCACAATCCCTAGAGTTCAACAATCCCTAAATTACTTAGAGATCTCCCTCTAGAAAGTTGTCTTTCAGGCCGTAACTGTGGCGAGGTCGGGCGCGTTACGTACGATCCTTCTGCCCCTACCTGTCGAGCACCGCGTCATAAGCAAACAGCAAGTTGCCGCCCGACCTCGCCTCACCTCGCCTCAGGCCACCTTTCCTTCCGATTCCAGCAGAAGCGAAAGAAAATCGTTGTGTTTCGCCATTATGTTGCCCTCGTTGCATACTCTCCCTAAGCTTGGCGATTCACTTGGTGCCTGGGCACGTACTGCGCATTGTACTAGAACCCAAAACACTGTCAAGTAAATCGAGAGCACCTGAGTCCCCCAAAAAAACAAAAGAGACCCCGCGTTCTACGCGGGGTCTTTCTCTACGCCTTAGCAGTAAGGCTCGAACGTTAAAAACGGATCAAAACCCGCCTCCACCACCGAAACCTCCACCTTGAGGCCTTTCCTCTCTAGGACGAGCAACTGAAACGACCATCGCTCTACCTTCTAGGTCAGCACCGTTCTTCTCCTCAATTGCTTTTTGAGCAAGAGCGTCATCCTCTAGTTCGACGAATCCAAAACCTTTGCTTCTTCCGCTGTTTCGGTCCATGATGATCACTGCCGAAGCCACATCTCCGTAGTCAGCAAAAAAGTCACCCAAGGACTGATCAGTCATACTATAAGGCAAATTTCCAACATACAATTTAGTCATGTTTAATTCTTATTCACCACCTCTCAAAATGCTTAGTTAATGGAGAGTACTTACGAGGAAAAACCTATCAGTAAACTAACATTACCTTTCGCAAAATCCAATAAAATGAAACAAACATATATTTAACACTAATTTTCTAATTTATATATTTTTTTGGTCGACTCATCCAGCTCATACCTCAATTGCGGAAAAGGTACCCCCTCCCGCGCCGGAACATCTTCCAAAAACCAAAAGACACGCTCACTATGGCCAAAACCGAGAGTCGGAGGCATACCATACTCCAACATCTCTACATAGTCAATATCCAACCATTGAGCCTCCTTATCACCTTCATCGCGCATTTTTTGCTGCTCGTTAAATCTTCCAAACTGATCTACGGCGTCGGTGACCTCTGACCATCCATTTCCTACCTCACTTCCGGCAATAATGGGTTGAAAACGCTCTACCATATCTGCGTTCTCGACACTGGCTTTTTGCAGTGGTGACAAGCATTTGGGGTGATTGATCAAAAACGCCGGCCCGGCAATTTCTCTGCGCAGCTTCTTCCACAAATTATCAATCCCCCGCGGAACATTTAAGGCAAAATTACGCTTGATTCCAGCGGCAGACAAAACTTCCTGCACCTCATCCAACCCCGCACTGTAAACATCTAAGCCATATTTATCCTTCATGACCTGGCCAAAATCCACTACGCCCCACCCTTTAGAAAAATCCACATCAAACCCGCGAATCTTAAACTGCTCACGCCCTTCATAAACTTTCTCCAAAATATGGGAATACAGGTTTCTAACAAATTCCATCCCATCTTCCCAATCGGCGTAGGCCCAGTAAAATTCCATGGCTATATGCTCGGGCAAATGTTCATCCGACAGGCCCTCATTTCTAAAACGGGGGCCAATTTCATAAACTTTCTCGTATCCGCCACCGACTAAACGTTTTAAATACAATTCTTGGGAAATTCGTAAATAAAAATCTTCATCAACGGAGTCCATGTGGGTAACAAACGGGTGAGCCTCTCCACCCCCCGGAACGTGCTCCAACACTGGAATGTTCATTTCCACAAATCCATGCTCGTCAAAAAACTCCCGATGAGCCTCCCAAAAGCGCGAACGCCTTAAAAACCGCTCGTAAACATCTTCGTTTACATTAGTATCAACATATCGGCGGCGCAAGCGGGTTTCCTTATCTTTCAAACCTTCTCGCGAATCGGGTAACGGTCGTAAAGTCTTGGTCAAAATCCGCAACTTTTTAACCTCAACCGACACTTCCCCGCGTTGAGTTTCCACCACAACTCCTTGCCCTTCAACAAAGTCCCCTTCATCCAACAGACGTAAGTCACCAAAATTCAGTTCACTATTGCCGTAATCGGCACCGCCCAAGTTTTCTTCCTTAATATAAAGCTGAACTTTTCCTGTCCAATCCTTAATATCGGCGAAAACCAACTTTCCATGGGATCTTAGAGACACAATTCTACCCGCAACCACTACCTCAGTACCTTCAAGCTCAGAGTACTTAGCCAAAACGTCAGCATTATCAATGTTTTTTTGGGATTTTGACGGATAAGGATCCACCCCTAACTTGCGCAGATCCTCTAGTTTCTCTAACCGTACGTTTCTTAAATCTATTAGAGTCGACATCTTCTTCTCACTATTCTATCTTGAGGACGGTATAAGTCAACTGGCCTACAGGGGCATCCACCTCGAATTTGTCTCCCACTATTTTGCCCAAAAGCGAGGCACCAAGCGGAGATTCATGAGAAATTTTCATTTTGACCGGATCAGCTTCAGGGGCACCCACAATATGAAATATCTCTTCGCCTCCATCGACATGAACCGTAACCTTGCACCCCACACCGACTTCCGACTTGCCGAGATTCTTGTTAACCTTAGCGTTTTTAATTATCTCCTCAAGTTCGCTGATTCTACCTTCCACAAATGCTTGTTCCTGCCTAGCCGCATCATATTCAGAGTTCTCCGAAATATCACCCATCTCTCGCGCAGCCTTAATTCTTTTGGTGATTGCAGGCCGTTTAGCCTCCACCAACTTGACATGTTCGTCTTTCAATTCTTGTAAACCTTCTGCGGTCATATATATTTGATCATCCATTTTTATTTTTGGTCGAAGTAAAAATCAACAAAAAGCCATACACCCAACAAAAAATCCTTTATTTGGGAGTAGCTTAGATTGATTTTATCTTCTTAACTAGGAAAACATTCCCAGATACACAATCTGAGGTTTAAACATCCTAACGAGGTGTAATGTATCATAGGTTGGCATACGTGTCAATGCAACAAACATTGTTACAACAACAAAAAACATAATTTCGGAGATAGTGTAAAATACTAACAAATACTTAGTGAGAAATCTGATGGAAAAAAGTAAAACATATAAAACTAGGTGGGATCTTAAACTCATATTCAAAAATGAGTCTGAAAAAGAGATCTTAGCATCGCGGAAAAAAGTAATCAACGCTAACTACAAATTTATTGATAAATGGAAAGATAGAGATGATTATCTTAAAAATCCCAAGGTTTTGGCGGAAGCCTTAGACGAATATGAACTTATCCAACGGAATTTTGGTTGCAGCGGAGATGAGGGCCAATATTTTTGGCTAAAGTATCAACTTAATCAAAATGACCCTAAATTGAAAGCGCGAACCAACAAAATCAAAGATTTCGCCATAAAAATCGCCAACGATATTCAGTTTTTTATGATGAGGGTGGCTAAAATTCCGCCGGGTGATCAAAAAAAGTTTTTGGACCATCCAAAATTACAACCATATCGACACTTCTTAGAGTGTGTTTTTAAGGACGCCAAATACCTACTCTCGGAGGATGAGGAAAAAATATTAAATCTTACAGGGCCCACTTCTCATTCCAACTGGGTAAAAATGACTTCCGGATTTTTGGCCAAAGAGGAAAGAGCAGTTTTAAACGAGAGAGGCAAGAGAACAACGACCAGTCTTTCTACTATCTTAGGCCTACTAAGCAGTCAGCAGAAAAAGGTCAGGGACACTGCCTCAAAGGCACTTAATGAGATCTTTGAAAAACATGCTGATGTGGCCACCGAAGAACTGAATTCCATTTTGGAAAGCAAAAAGGTTAATGACGAGTTGCGAGGCTTTACACGACCGGACGCAGCCAGACACCTGGGGGATGACATCGATTCTGACGTGGTAGATACTCTGATTGAGGCGGTAACTAAAAGATTCGACTTAGCCCAAGACTATTACCAGCTAAAAGCCAAGTTGTTTAAGGTAAAAAGGCTTAAATATCACGAAAGAAATGTAGACTACGGGAAAATCAATCAAAAATATTCTTACAGGGAGTCTGTGAGGCTGGTTAGCAAGGTTTTTGATGATATTGACGGGGGATTCTCCCAAACTTTCCAAAGGTTTTTAGCCAAAGGCCAAGTAGATGTTTTCCCAAAAAAGGGCCGCAGCGGGGGTGCCTTTTGCTTTTCGGCGCTCATGAAAAATCCTACATACGTACTTTTAAATCATACCGATAAATTAAATGATGTCTCCACTATCGCTCACGAAATGGGGCATGCCGTCCATCACGAATTAACCGGCAAGGTGCAAAACGCGCTAAACGCCGGTACTTCTTTAGCCATCGCCGAAGTGGCCAGTACTTTTTTTGAAGACTTCGTTTTGGAGGAGATTTTAAGAAAATCCGACGACGAACTTAGACTGGCACTCATGATGAGCAAGTTAAACGACGATATCTCCAGTATATTTAGGCAAATTGCCTGCTACCGATTTGAACAGAGTTTGCACCAAGAATTTAGAAAAAAAGGGTATTTATCCAGAGATAACATCGGAAAACTGTTTCAGAGGCATATGAAGGCCTATATGGGACCCTACGTGGAACAATCGCCCGGATGTGAAAACTGGTGGGTTTACTGGAGCCACATCAGAGACTTTTTTTATGTTTATTCCTATGCCAGCGGGCTTTTGATTTCAAAGTCATTGCGAAATTCATTTAAGCAGGATCCCAGATTTATTGAAAATTTTAAGCAACTTTTATCCGCGGGGAGCTCAAGTAACCCCAAAAATATATTTTCAGAAATCGGAATTGACATTACAGACAAAAAATTCTGGTACAAGGGACTTGATGAAGTGGAAACCTTGTTAAACGACACCAAGAAGTTAGCTGCAAAACTTGCTAAAATTTAGACATGGAAGACAAGAAAGACGGGAATCCTACCCAGCAGAATGAGGGGACACCTCCACAAAGTGCTGGCCCCGCGGCTGCAACCACACCTACACTATCCCAACCACCTAAACCGAAAGGGCGATTAAAATTAGCTTTAAAACTTATACTTTTGGCTGTAATCTTCCTCATTGGTGTGACTTACGGCATATCCGACTACCAAAAGAGAAAAACCGGGGTTCCCGAAAGCCGCATTTCGGAGCCCACCAGAACGGGTCCGGAAACATCCCCTGGAACCACACCCGACGGCAAAAAAATCTACAGCAGTGAAACTTATGGATTTAGCCTTGAATACCCGAAAACAGCGGTTATCAAAGACCTGGGCCCCGGCCAAAACTTGCTTCAAACTTTAGAAATCACCCCCATATTGGAGGCCGACCCCACCTTATCCGGAAGTTATAGCTTTAAAATTGTCATCCGAGATATATCGGGAGAGACCTTAATGGATATCGCCCAAAGGAAGCTAAATTACTATCAAACCAGTTGCCAAGAAACCGCCCAAATAACCAAATTGTCCCCCGTACTGTTGGCCGACTATTGGGAGGCTTCCAGATTTGACGTTAAGGAATGCCCCCCGGACATAAGGGAAACTTTCACATCAAAGAACGGCTGGATTTACGAGATGATTCAAACTTCTCAGGGGGATTTGGGGATTAGCCAAATTAACATGAGCATAACCGAAGAAATCATGGATAGTATGGTCTTTGCTAAAGCAGAAGACCCAAGGGCTGCAACCCACGATAAGTTCGTTAGCGAGGCCTACAGGCTTTCCTTTTGGCACCCTAGATTGAATGCAGGGTGCTGCGACATAAACGGGCCGGTTGCGGGAACTCCAATTGAACTGGCGGTTTTGGCAAGGGTTGCCGACGATGCGAGTGATAAACCCAAAAATTTTGACGGGGTGGCGGTATTTGTTGATGAGAACCTTTCCGGACTTTCTTTTGAAGCTTATTTAGAACAACAAAAAACCTCCCTGAAAAAGGATTATGAGCTGGT
Source organism: uncultured Candidatus Saccharibacteria bacterium (assembly GCA_964516255.1). Taxonomy (GTDB): domain Bacteria; phylum Patescibacteriota; class WWE3; order UBA101185; family UBA10185; genus CAZEWQ01. The sequence continues at coordinate 6,518 of CAZEWQ010000009.1, read as the reverse complement.
GACCGGGAAGGTGCCGGATGTCAAAGAGGACGTTGTAGTCCTTGGCACTGAAAAAACGGTGGGTGGGACCATGCTTAGAAATTACGCCTGGTGGGGAGACATTGTTTATGCCAGGTTGCCCAAAATCGTGTCGGCTTTTGGCGTTACCGACGACAAAGGTGGCGGCACAGACAAGTTTCTGATCATCGTGAAGACCGAGCAAACCGGGGGATCTTTTGACGCCGGTTTTAACGAAATCTTAGGGAGTTTCGAGTTTTTTTAGACTTCTGTTGTTTTCAGGATTGTTTTCGGGGTAGACAAAGAATTTACCCAAATATATACTTAACTCTGATGAATAACAATTCTACTACCCCAGATTCTCAAAATTTTGGCCAACACCACTATCCGCAGGAAGATTCCGAAGTCACCAAGAAGTTCAAGGGGCTGGGAAACCGCGGTAAGATTATTCCTGTTGTGATGGGAGTCTTGGGTGCGGGCGTGGTTTTGGGCGTCGTAGTCTACTTTTTTATAATCCCCCTTTCCACTCAAAGAGAGGTCATGAACCCCTTTGCCAAACTCCTAGACAGAGAAGCGAAAGAGATTATGGAAAACCCCATTACCGGAGAGCTGCCCGACAAAAAGGAAAAATCCGCCTGGATAACCGAGAGGCCCCTTGCCGTCATGATCAACAACCACGTAGACGCGCGGCCACAATCCAGCTTAATTGACGCGGATATCGTCTACGAAGTGGTAGCCGAAGGGGGAATCACCCGGTTCTTAGCTTTCTTTTTGACCACTACTCCCGAGAAAATCGGCCCCGTAAGAAGCACCCGCGAGTATTACCTGGTACTGGTCAAGGAAACCGGAGATGCCATGTTGATGCACATCGGATACTCCCCTCAAGCTTTGGTGGCAATACAAAGTTGGCCGGTTAGAAGTTTAGCGCGCGGTGGCGCCGGATTTTGGAGAGACACTTCATTAAACGTGGCTACCGAGCACACTGCCTACGTTAGCGGCCCCGAACTTAGAGAAAAAGGGAATGAACTTGGCTGGCAGGGCATTCACAAAACAGAATTGTGGAAATATAAGGACGACAACACAAAATATACCAGCGAGGCGTCCGCGACCGAACTTTCCATTAATTTTTGGTATAAAGGTGACTATTCCGCTGTTTTCCGATATGATGCCGACAACAATTCTTACAAAAGGTTCATGGGATATGATACAAACGATGAACCGATCCCCCACATTGACCGAGAAACTCAAAACCAAATAGAGGTTAAAAATGTTATAGTGCAATTTGCTGAGGAATCCCCCGTTGCCGGAGACGACAAAAGCAGATTGGAATATCAGTTAAAGGGAAGCGGCGAGGGACTAGTCTTTCTCGACGGAAAAGTGGTTGACCTTACTTGGACCAAAACGGGTCGAGAAGATCGCACCAAATTTTACGACACTAATGGAGAAGAACTTGAGTTTAACCGCGGAAAATTTTGGGTGTGCATTGTTCCCAGTCGAAACGTTAATCAAGTAACTTACTTTTGAGCAAGTCAAGACAGGCCCGGTCACCACTTTTGACTTTAGGACAAAAACTTGCTAAAAAGGCCTAAGTAAATCTGCCTAGAGAAAAATGCTAAAGGATATATTCGTATCAGAAGTTAGAGTTAAAATTTTAAAGCTGATTTTACCTCATCCTGAGGAAAGTTATCACGTTAGAGCTATTGTGCGACAGGTTGGAGCCGAAATTAACGCCGTCAGAAGAGAACTTGCCAACTTAACTGATATTGGCCTCTTACGACGCAGACAAAGCGGGAATAGAGTCTATTATACCGCCGACCCCACCAACATTATTTACCCCGATCTTTTATCCCTCGTCTCCAAGGAAGAAGGTATTTGCGCTGAAATTATCCACCATCTCAAAAATTTGGGTTACGTTAAATACGCCGTCGTCGCCCGCGGATTTCTAAGGGGGCGTGAATCCTCGGTCTTAGATGTAGACCTGTTGGTTGTGGGAGACGTGAACATGGACGTTTTAAACCGCATCGTCAAACAAGAAGAGGTGCGCATCGGTCGAGAACTAAATTACACTGTCATGGCCGAGGACGACTTTATGTTTAGAAAAAGAAGAAACGATCAATTTGTCTCCAAAGTGTTGTCTCAAAGCCGCACTATGATCGTCGGCGACGAAGAAGAATTTTGCTCGGTGGTGTAAGTACAGTATCCTTTGCTATCATAATCCAAGTAGGCTGCTATAAATACTTATGGACATTAAAGAATTTTGGAAAAGCATGTACTTTCGCTTAGGTCTGATTAGCGCTATTACCACGCTATCTGTTTTGGCGGTTTTACCACGAATCCCTTTGGTAGCGCACAACCAAATTATTTCCATTGATTCGTACATCGGGGGGTATGTTGTGAATTTTTTTAGCGGCGGGTTTGTCTTGGATTTGCGGGACTTTAAAAAGGGCTTGGATCTGGAGGGCGGTGTGAGAATTGTTTTGAGAGCAGACATGGAGGGTATTAACACCATCGATAGAGATGCCGCCCTAGAATCAGCCACTGCGGTAATTTCCCGCCGGGTAGATTTGCTAGGTGTTTCGGAACCTTATGTTGCTCCCGCCAAGGTTGGAGATGATTATCGCATTATAGTAGAACTTCCAGGAGTTTCGGATGTTGATGAAGCTGTTAGGCTAATTGGGCAAACTGCACAACTTAAATTTAAGATTTTAAACCCCGAAAAAGAATGGTCGCCGGACAACTTTGAAAAATATTTTTTGGATGAGGCGGGGGATAGTTGGGTGGAAACAGATGTGACAGGGGCAGATTTGATTGGAGCGGATGTGGTTTTCGGATCGGAGCAAAGTGCCGTTCCAGGTCAGCCGCAGATTCAGTTGAGGTTTACGGGGGAAGGTCGGGCTAAATTTTCGGAATTGGCTAAGGCAAATGTGGGAAAACCGGTTGCCCTATTTTTAGACGAAGCCACCGCGGAAAAGTCAGTTCCGCTGTCGATGCCCGTAATTTCAGAAGATCTAGCCCAAGGACTCACCAATGATCCCGTGATTTCGGGAAATTTTGATGCCGCCACCGCCAAAGCTTTGAGTATAAACATTCGAGCGGGAGCGTTGCCGGTTCCGGTGGAAGTGCTGGAGCAAAAAACGGTGGGGGCGACTTTGGGCGCCGAATCCATAGAAAAAAGCTTCTTCGCCGGGTTGGTGGGTTTGGTTTTGGTGTTGGGGTTTATGGTCTATGCTTACGGCCGCTTGGGGATTTTGGCCAGTACCTCGCTGGTTATCTATTCCTTTATAGTTTTGGCAATATTTAAGGCAGTTCCGGTGGTTTTGACCCTGCCGGGGATTGCCGGATTCATTTTATCCATTGGGATGGCCACTGATGCTAACATTTTGATTTTTGAGCGTATCAAAGAGGAAAAATTATGGGGAAAACCTAAAAATTTAGCTATAAAAACCGGTTTTGAGCGGGCGTGGAACTCAATTAGGGATAGTAATATTTCGTCTTTAATCACCGCGGCAGTGCTTTTCAGCTTTGGTACCGGACCGGTGAAGGGATTTGCTTTGACCCTGGCCATCGGAGTTTTAGTTTCTATGTTTAGCGCCATTTTTGTGGTTCGCAACTTGATTATGGTCTTTAGCCCGGAGGAGGCGTCGGTCGGCCCCGCAAAAGGGTAAGACTATACTAGCAAAACGGATATGAACTTAATGAAGTACAAAACAATTTATTTGGTGATTTCGGGGGCGGTTCTGGTTCCGGGAATTATTTCACTAGCAACATTTGGGTTAAATTTAGCCATTGACTTTACCGGGGGATCAGTTTTTGAATACGATTTGGGGCGTACAGACGTGGAAAAAGCCACCATTCGTCAGATTTTCGCTGAAAAAGAAATAGAAACTGAATCAGTTTCCTTTCGCGAGAGTGGTAGAGTAGTGATCAAAACTAAGCCCGTCAGCACCGAAGTTGGAAAAGAGCTCACTAATCTAATGGTTGAACGCCTGGGCCGTGAAGGCATCGCAAGTGACGAGAGTGGGGCAAAAGAGAGCACAGTGGAACAAATTTCTTTTGAGACTATCGGCCCCTCCATCGGCGCGGAAACAACCAAAAAGGCCTTTTCTGCACTAGCCGTGGCCTCCGTGGGAATCCTTTTATATATTGCCTTTGCCTTCAGGAACATCCCCAAGCCCTGCTCCAGCTTTCGCTTTGGAGCCACCGCCATTGCGGCCATGTTGCACGATGCCGTGCTAGTTTTGGGGATTTTCTCCATTTTGGGGCATTACCTAGGCGTACAAATTGACGCCTTGTTTATAACGGCAGTCCTAACCGTAATCGGATTTTCGGTACACGACACTATTGTTGTTTTTGACCGAATCCGCGAAAACCTTAAAAAACTGCCCGGCAACTGGGATTTTGAAGAGATTGTTAATTATTCTGTGGCGGAAACGTTAAACAGATCGATTGCTACCTCACTAACCGTAATTGTGGTTTTATTAGCGTTGTACTTACTAGGTGGGGAAAGTATAAGATGGTTTGTTTTAGCCTTGCTAGTGGGAATCGCCTCGGGAACTTATAGTTCAATCTTTACCGCTTCGCCAATACTGGTCCTCTGGGAAAAATTTGTACGCAAGAACTAAAAAAGCCCCCCGAACGGGGAGCTCTTTAGTCTTGGCCTTCGACTTGATGATCGAATACCAGGCTTACCATCAACCTTATTATAACACGTGTTGCTGCTTCATCAATATCTATATTTGTGGTGGAACGGAGGGGAATCGAACCCCCAAAACCAAGATGGTAAGCCCGGTTCGACCACCAGGTCACCGCCCCACACACAAAGTCACCCTAACAAACAATTATTAAAATATTATGAACTTCGTTGGGATAAAAGTTGTAGTTACTTCTTAGCCACCGAACCACCGGCGGCTTTCACAATTCCTTCCGTTACCTGTGTCGGAACCTCTTCGTAATGGCTGGGCTCCATGTTAAAGCCGGCCCGACCTTGAGTTATGCCACGCAGCTCAGTCACATACCCAAACATTTCGGCCAGGGGTACCTTGGCGGTAATTATCCTAGAGTTACCGCGAGCCTGCGTATCCTCCACTTTTCCGCGTTTTGAAGATAGGTTACCGATAATATCACCCATAAACGCCTCGGGGGCGGACACTTCAACATCCATAATGGGCTCCAACAAATAAGGCTGGGCATCTCGCTGCGCCTTTTTAAAAGCGTCGGAACCGGCAATTTTAAAGGCAATATCCGAAGAGTCCACATCGTGATAAGAACCGTCATACAAGGTCACTTTGACATCAACCACCGGATACCCCGCCACCACACCGCTTTCTGCCGCCTCCGTGACACCTTTTTTTACCGACGGGATAAATTCCCGCGGGATCGAACCCCCCACGATCTTATTTTCGAATACCAACCCCTCACCCCGCTCTAGAGGCTCCATTTGTATATACACGTGACCGTATTGCCCGCGCCCACCCGATTGCCTAATATATTTTCCTTCTTTTTGCACCATAATCTTAACCGACTCGCGATAGGCAACTTGAGGCGTACCCGTATTTATTTCCAACCCAAATTCCCGCTTCATGCGGTCAACAATAATTTCCAAATGAAGCTCTCCCATTCCGTACAGCAAAGTTTGATTAGTTTCGGGGTCAGATTTTACTTTTAAAGTAGGGTCTTCATCTAGAAAACGTTTGATGGTCTCACCCATTTTATCTCGATCAGACTTGGTTTTAGGCTCAACAGCAAGTCCAATTACCGGATCAGCAAATTTAATGGCTTCCAAAACCACAGGGCTTGATTCGGCGCACAAAGTGTCTCCGGTTGTAGCATCCAATCCGACGGCGGCAGCAATTTCACCGGCTCTAATTTCCTTTGCTTCCTCTCGGTGATTGGCATGCATCAGCAAAATCCGCCCCAAACGCTCTTTTCGACCTCTAGTGGTGTTTAACACATAAGACCCCGCCGGCGTTTTCCCTGAGTAAACTCTAAAATAGGTTAGCCTTCCTACGTAGGGATCGGTTTGAACTTTAAAAGCCAGCGCGGCAAAAGGCTCATTTTCATCTGCCTTTACCATAATCTCCTCCTCTGAATCCACTTTGTGCCCAACCGCCACCGGAATCTCTAATGGTGATGGTAAATAAGAAACCACCGAGTCCAAAACAAATTTAGCGGGAACTCCCCTACCGTCACCCCCCAAAACCGGATAGAAGTCTCCCGAAATGGTGGCTTTTCTTATGGCACCGACAATTTCCTCCACGGTTAAATCCTTCCCTTCCAGATACTTTTCCATCAAGGCATCGTCAAATTCCACCACTCTCTCGATTAGTTTAGTGCGATACTCCTGTGCCTTCTCCATCAACTCCGCCGGAATTTCCTCCTCAACCAACTCATCTTGTTTTATATCGTCATACACATAGGCTTTCATTCGCACTAGATCAACATTCCCGCGCAATTCTTTTTCAAATCCAATGGGTAAAAAAATGGGCAAAGCATTAGAACTCAAACGCTCCAAAATCGATTCG